>JAIVWI010000173.1:0-6473 GCA_048636595.1 Oceanospirillum sp.
CTGCTCGATATCGAAGTATATCAGATTATGGGCGACTCCGAAATGGCTGAGCGGACATTCAAAAGCATTATAAAAAGTCTGAACTTTGAGAGCGCCAATAGAAGTAGCATAGTGAATTAATTTCCTGAACAGGCCGGATACATTTTGTGAATGAACAAAATCCTGAAAGGGTTCCCGGCTTGCGGGTGGAAAACTGGGTCTGATTTTCTTGTTTTAAATAAAATAGAGCTTACTGGTCGGCATCAACTGCGATTTCAGTCGGTGTCGAATCGTGGTCAAGGGCTTTTGTAAGCCACAGCAAAAGAGTAAAAGCCACCATCAGCGGAACACTGGCCCAGAGCAGGCCCTGCCACTGCCATTGATACAGGAACCAACCGGAGCTCAAAGCTGCGATGGCCTGGATAGAAAACACCAGGAAGTCGTTGACCGACTGCACCCTGAATCGTTCTTCCGGCCGGTAGCCATAAGGCAGCAGGTTGGTGGCGCTCAGGAACAGGAAATTCCAACCGATTCCCAGCAGGACCAGGGACAGCCAGTAATGGATGAATTGAGTGTTAATCAGTGCTATCCCCAGGCAAGCCAGGTAGATGATCGCACCTGACCAAAGCATGCCCCGGAAACCGAATTTGCCGAATAGCCAGGCGAAGGCCAGGGACGGAAGGTACATCGCCACTATATGTGATTGGATAACAAATTTTGTGGCTTCAAGGCTAAGGCCTGCGTGCTTGTGCATGCTGATCGGCGTAGCGGTCATGATGAAAGTCATAACGCCGTAAGCCAGGGCTGCGGAGCTGATGGCCAGGATAACAACTGGCGAGCGCAGAATTTCGCCCAGAGGCCGCCCCTTGGAATGGTGTTCTGAGTACCCTGCCGTGCTGTCATGATGAAAGCTGATAATCACCAGGCCTACGGTGTAGCTGCCCGCCAGCAGCAGGAAAGAGCCCGCAAACTCAGTGGACAGCAGGTTCCGTCCCAGGACCGCGAGTTCCGGGCCTACAAACGCCGACAGAATTCCTCCCAGCAACAAGACAGACGTCGCCTTCGGCGCAAGCTGAGCGGGTACGAGTTCAAGGGCTGCAAAGCGGTATTGGTGGCCTGCTGCGGCCGACCAGCCCATCAGGAAACCTGCCAGGCAGAAGCCTGGAAAAAGACCAAGAACCAGGCTGGCGGACGCCAGAGCAGCGGCACAAATCGCGATAAATCCGTAAGCAATAAATACCGGCCTGCGGCCAAACCGGTGCAGTAATTTACCGGTGGGCAGCGTCGAGGATGCAACGCCTACAACACTCAGGGCAATGGGAAGCGTCGCCAGGCCGGCTGAAGGAGCGAATTCCGTTCCGATTATTCCTGCGATGAGCACCATCATCGAAATGCCCGCCATCATCAGGGCGTAGGCGAACATTAACCGCCAGACAGGAAGGGGCAGGTTTCTCATAAGTCCCGCTAATGATGCATGCCGCCCTGGGCGGCATTCCACATCATGAATAACGTCCAGGCGGCCAGTACGACCAGAGCAAATCCAATAATGCGGCGAACCGTTTTGTCCTGCAGCATGCTGGCCAGCGCAGGGGCCGCCAGAGTCAGTCCGAGCATGGCTGGCAACGTGCCCACGCCGAATGAGAGCATGGTGACCGCGCCAGCCAGCGGTCTGCCGGTTGAAGCCGCAGTGAGCAGTATCGTATAGACCAGTCCGCACGGGAGGAACCCCCAGCACAGCCCGAGAAAAAGCCGCCCCATCCAGTCATGGCGGTGACTGGCACGGACCGCCCAGGGCAGGATGCGCTTCCACAGGCCTGCGCCACCGCGCTCGATGAACTCGATCCCGCGCCAGTCGAAAAGGAAGCGCAAACCTACCGCCAGGATAAGCAAGGCCGTGAGCAGTCGCAGCCACCGGCCCAGGGTGGTCCAGTCGCTGACAAATCCGAGGATGCCACCTGCCAGCATGCCCAACAGGGCATAGCTGAGTATGCGGCCAAAATTGAACTGGAAAGCAGGTGCGTAGTTCATCGTTCGTGAGTCACTAAACTGGCCTGCCGGTGAGATGGCTCCCAGTCCGGCCGCAATGCCTCCGCACATGCCAAAACAATGCCCGCTGCCGAGCAGACCGGCAAGAAACGCTGTAACCATGACAGCAGGATCAAACACACTCACTTTCCTGCTTCCTTCGCGTTGTCATCTTCCCCTGGTTCGTCCGGACCTGGCGGCGGCTTTTCATCATCATCCAGGACTACACTCCAGCCCTGGGATTCAAGGTCCTCGAACTGTCCTGAGCGGATGGCCCAGATCAGCGCCCAGGCAGCCACCCCTACCAGCATCAGGGCAAGAGGAATCAGCAAGTACACCATGTTCATGCGGAAATCGACTCCAGGTCTGTTTCATGGGCATTTGTTACAGGCCGGCCTTTTTTGCGCACCAACCGGACAGCATTTGCAACGACGACCAGGGAACTCAGCGACATGCCCAGCGCCGCCATCCACGGTTTGAGGATGCCACTCATTGCCAACGGCACTACTGAGGCGTTGTATAACACAGCCCAGGTCAGGTTCTGGCGGATCAGGTCGCGGGTTCGGATTGATATTTCACGAACACGGGTGACGAGATCAAGGGACTCCGAGGTGAGAATCAGGTCGGCTGCGCTGTTGGCCAGTTCCGCCCCGCCTTTTACTGTCATGGAGACGTCCGCTGCCGCCAGCACCGGGGCATCGTTGACACCGTCTCCTACCATCAGCACCGTATGGCCCTGCTCTCTTAGATCTTCCAACACCTGTAGTTTCATTTCCGGTGTCTGCCGTGCGCGCCAGTTTTCTATATCCAGGGCATCGGCAATCTTTCGGACTGCCTCCTCACTGTCGCCGGAAAGAATCAGCACATCCAGGCCGGCTGCTTTCAAGTCTGCAATCGTTCCGCTTGCGCCTTCGCGCAGGGCATCACCAAGCTCAAAACGCGCCAGCCAGCCAGTTTCGTCACCCAGCCAGATTCCATCGGGTTGCGAGCCGCTTATGCTGTTGTCCACAAAACCGGCCTGGCCGATGCGCCACAGGCGGCCTTCGACCTGCGCTTCCATGCCCTGCCCTGCCACGCTGCGTTGCGCTTTTGCCGGGCTGTTGATTTCCACCTCGGTAAACGCTCGCGACAGCGGGTGCGCCGAAGAAGCCTCGATGGCCGCCGCGATCTGTGTCGCCTGCTCCCGTGAAAACTCCGGTCTTAGCGGATTCAAATGCACTGCCTGGATTTGAGGTATACCGCGTGTCAGCGTTCCGGTCTTGTCAAATACCACCGTATCCACACGATTGAGCGCTGGCAGGCAGTCGCCACGTGTCATCAACACACCCTCGTCCAGCAAGCGGCGACTGGCGGCGGCGTATACGGCCGGCACGGCAAGTGAGAGCGCGCAGGGACAACTCGCCACCAGCACGGCCAGCATGGCTGGAAATGCGCGTGATGGATCCGCCATTTGCCAGAAAGCCCAACTACCAATCGCGAGCACCAGGACAGTAACAATGAAAGCCGGCACCAGCCAGGCCGGTACGCCGAAGCTGTCCGGCCGCTTGGCCTGGGCCAGCAGCAGCAACCTGCCAAGTGCTGATACGGTGGTTTCCTGGCCACCGGCCGTCACTTCGATCTCGACCGGTTGTGTCATGTTTATCGTACCCGCGATGACCGGATCACCCGGACGGCGAATCAGCGGGCGGGATTCTCCTGTCAACAGAGCCTCGTCGACTTCGGTCTCGCCCACGATAATTTCACCATCCGCCGGGAACGTTTCACCCGTTCGAACACGTACTAAATCACCATTTAGCAGGTCAGCGGCAGGTACCGTTTCGGCGTGGCCATCCCTCAGTCGTTCTGCCCATTCAGGCAGCAGGCGGGCGAGCGCCGCACCTGCCTGCAGGTTGCGATGGCGCAAAATCATTTCGAGATAACGGCCCAGGGACAGGAAAAAGATGAACATGACGACGGAATCGAACCAGACCTGTCCTTCGCCCCGGAAAAAATTGAAACAGCTGGCCAGGAATGCCAGTCCGATGGCCAGTGCGACCGGTACGTCCATGCCCGGACTGCGGGCTTTCAGGCTGCGCCAGGCGCCTTCGAAAAAGACCCGCCCCGAGTACAGCATCACCGGCAAGGTCACCGCCAGGCTGACCCATTCCAGGAAAGCACGCGCCCCGTCCGACATGCCACTGGCGTCACCGGCATACAGCCCGACGGCGTACATCATCACCTGCATCATGCCCAGGCCCGCAACGCCGAGCCGTTTCAAGGCCTCCCGGCGTTCATTTTGGCGGGCGTGTTCTTCTTCACTGGCCAGTGGGAGGTGAGGTTTGTAGCCCAACTCCAGTAAGGAACGGGCCAGGTTGCTGAGGCGGGTAGCCTCCGGATTCCAGACGATGCGTGTGTAACCCGTGGCTGTATCAACCTGTACCGCACTGATGCCGCGGTCGGCTTCCAGGTGGGTGCGGATCAGCCAGGAACAGGCTGCGCAGCGTATTCCCTCGGTCTGTAACAGCAACTCCCGTGTGCCGTTGCACAAGTCCGTACCCCACATGGATTCACGTTCGTCACAGCCTTTCCAGGCATCCACGACCTCATCGATGTCCTGTTCGGCTTTCAGCGCCAACGACTGCCTGAACTGGTAGTAACGGCCCAGGCCGGACGCTTCGATCAACCCGGCCACGGCCTGGCAGCCCGCACAGCACACGGGTTGATTTTCTCCGTTACGGGTAACGGTCAGTTCAACGCCGGGCGGGATGGGTTCACCGCAGTGGAAACAGCGATGATCAATGTTGCTCATTGCTGGTCTGGATTTTGATTCCCTGATTCCTGCTCTGAACCCGTTGAAAGCGAAGGCCGTAAATCTTCAATAATAGCGTTGTATTCCTCTTCTTCAACGACGAGGTAATCAGGGTGACTGACCGCCAGGTAGAAGGTATAGCCGCTGGCAATAATGGTGAGCAGGGGTATGGCAATGATCACCCAGGGCCAGGGTTCCTTGTACCAGGGACGGGTGTCAAGGCCGTTGATATGGGTCGGTTTTTTTTCAGATTTAACAGAATTCATTGCCCTGCCCTTTTCGTTTGTGTGGGTAATAGCATACGGGCTTTGGCCAGGCGCTGTATGGAAGGATCATCTACAGCCTGGAAGCGTAGGTCGAGGTTTTGAGTCCCGCTGCCTGCCGAGGCCGGCATGCGAATGCGCATGGAAAAGTCCGCCACTTCCTCAGCCTCGAGTTCCAGCGGCCGTGAAAAATCGAATTCGACCACATCGTTATCCAGCACGGTCATTTCGTAACGGTGCGGTTCATTGTCCATGTTGGTGATTTTGAGCATGTAAACGCTTTCGATCATTCCGCCAGGGAGTTCCCGGTACAGCACATTGCGATCACGAATCAATTCAGCGCGCAACGGCACTCGGTGGATCATCCCCCAGATGATACCGGACACGATCACCAGCAACAGCGTGCCATAAACCCACATGCGGGGACGCAACACATGGGTTTCCTCACCCTGCAACGCGTGCTCAGTGGTGAACGAGATCAAGCCGCGCGGATACTCCATTTTGTCCATGACCTGGTCACAGACATCGATACAGGCTGCGCAGGCAATACATTCATATTGCAAGCCGTTACGGATATCGATACCGGTCGGGCAGACCTGGACACAAAGCGTACAGTCGATGCACGAACCCAGTTTGAGTTCAGCCGGGTCTGCCGACTTGCGCCGCCCGCCGCGAGGTTCGCCGCGTCTCTCGTCGTAGGAGATGATCAGCGTGTCCTGGTCGAACATGGCGCTCTGGAAACGCGCATAGGGGCACATGTAGATACACACCTGTTCACGCATCCAGCCGGCATTACCGTAGGTAGCGAAGCCATAGAAAAATATCCAGAAGGTTTCCCAGGGCCCCAGGTCCCAGTTTACGAAGCTCACAGTAAGTTCTCTAATCGGGGAGAAATAGCCGACAAAGGTAAGACCTGTCCATAACGACAAGGCCAGCCAGATGACATGCTTTCCGCCTTTTTTGAAAACTTTCTCAGCAGTCCATGGAGATTTGGCAAGTTTGATCTGTTTTTGCCTGCTGCCTTCGACTTTTCTTTCAATCCATAGGAAGACTTCTGTCCATACCGTTTGTGGACAGGCATAACCGCACCACAGTCGACCGCCGACCGAGGTGAACAAAAACAGCCCCAATGCTGAAATAATAAGCAGTGCAGAGAGATAGATAAGATCCTGCGGCCACAGGGTCATCATGAAAATATTGAACTTCCTGTTGGGAAGATCAAATAATAGGGCCTGACGGCCATCAGCCATGGTTATCCATGGCAGGATATAGTACAAACCAAGCGTTAGAGCCACCATTGCTACGCGCCAGCGAGCAAAGATACCGTGCACTTCACGAGGATATATCTCCTTACGCTTGGCATAGAGGGAGTCCTGTGCGGTATCAGGTTTGTTCTTTTCAGGGGATGACATGTTGGT
>JAIVWI010000174.1:0-6233 GCA_048636595.1 Oceanospirillum sp.
TGACCAGGGCGAAGGCGTCCGGAAAATCATGGAAGGACTGGGGTATTGTGATATAGAAACGCTGAAGGACCTTGCAGCTCAAGATCGTGTGACCCTGGGCAAGAGGCCCTGAAAAATTATTTCTTTGTACTATCTGTTTTCTTCCCGGGCGCCTTATCAGTCCCTCTTTGCACGGCTTCTTCCTGAACGACTTCACCTTGAACAATGTTGAGTGCTGGACTCTCCTCTTTTGCCTGCTCCGCCAGCGTCTGATCCAATTGCCTAGTGTTGCGTGCACCCAGTTCACGCAACATATCGGTTTGCCGCAACAGGTTGCCGGTACCGGTGGATAACTGCCCGAATGCGTCGTCATAACTCTGCTGTGCCTGCCGTAGCCTGTCACCAATCTGTTGGAGGTTTTCCACGAAACCGGCGAACTTGTCATACAGCAAGCCGGCCCGGCGGGCGATTTCCTGGGCATTCCGGTTCTGCTTGTGCACCGACCACACGGATGCGACCGTGCGCATGGTGGCCAGGAAATTGGTCGGTGACAGCAGCGCCACCTTGTTGCGTAAGCCATATTCCGCCAGTTCCGGGTCGGCCTGCAGCGCCCCGATCAGGGCGGCCTCGATCGGCACGAACATCAGCACGAAATCCAGGGAATTGAGTTCCGGGATTTCCGCGTAGCGTTTTTCACCCAGGCTTTTCACCTGCTGGCGCAGGGACTGGACGTGCTCTTTAAGCGCAACGGAGCGTTTTTCCTCGTCTTCGCTGCCTCCGCCATCAATTGACATGTAGCGGGTCCAGGCCACCAGGGATACCTTGGAATCCAGCACAATGGACTTGCCTTCCGGCAGATGCAGCACGAGGTCTGGCTGAATCCGCTGGCCGCCCTCGGTAGTGACGGAGTACTGGGTCGAGTACCCGACACCCTTTTGCAAGCCCGACAGTTCGAGCAGGCGCTCCAACTGCAGCTCGCCCCAGTTGCCCTGGGCCTTCACGTTGGTCGTCAGGGCCCGGGACAGGTTGGTGGCGTCCTGGTGCAAACGCTCGTTCAGTTTCTCCAGGTCACCGATCTTTTCTTTCATCACCTCGTGCTGGGCAGTTTCCTGTTTGTTTGCTTTTTCCACCGTGTTGCGGAACTCGGTGAGTTTTTCGCCCAGAGGTTTGAGCAGGACGTCGAGCTGTTTTGTGTTCAGTTCGGAGAGTTTTTCCGAGCGGTCTTCGAAGATTTTTCCGGCCAGGCGCTCGAAGTTTTCTGACAGGCGCTTCTCCGCCGCTTCCAGCTTGAGGATCTGCTCCTGGTAATGTTGCTCGCGGTCCGCAGCCCGCGATTGCAGGACTGCGTTTTCCTGCTCCGATTCAGCCAGCGTCTGTGCTGCCTGCTCAAGACGGGCGTCCAGGGCATCGATCTCAGGCTGAAGGCGGCTCACCTCGGCCTGGCCACTACGTCTCGAGGCGACCCACGCGGAAACCACGGCCAGCAGCAAACCCAGCAGCAGGCCAAGCATCAGCCCCATTTGTGGATTTCCTATTCCCTGTTGGATCAGCCAGTCATTCATCCCGGTCATTTATCAACGTTCTCCGCCCGCAGCCGCAATTTCACCTGTTGCCACAGCGCTTCCATTTCATCCAGATCCATCCGGTCGAGCGCCGCGCGACTGCCCGCCGCATCTTCCACCGCACGGAAACGAAGCTCGAACTTGGCGTTTGCCCGCCGCAGCGCTTTCGCCGGATCTATTTTCAACTGCCGCGCCAGGTTGGCGATCACGAACAACAGGTCGCCCAACTCATCTTCCATTTCCTCGATATTGCCGCCCAGCATGGCTTCGCGCATCTCGAGAACCTCTTCGGCGAATTTTTCCAGCACGGGTTCCGGTGACCCCCAGTCAAATCCAACACGGGCTGCGCGTTTTTGCAACTTCACAGCCCGCTGTAATTCAGCCATTCCCCGGGGGACATCATCCAGCAGGCTCTGCATACCGCGGGCGTCCCGCTCGCGGGCTTTGCTGTGCTCCCACGCTTCTGTCTGTGCTTCTGCATCATGAACATGGGCGGCGACATGGGCGTCATCGAATATGTGCGGATGCCTGCGGACCATCTTGTCGCACACCGAATCCACTACGTCATCAAATTCGAAGACGCCTTTCTCCCGCGCCATCTGGGCGTGAAACACGACCTGGAACAGCAGGTCACCCAGTTCATCTTTCAGCTCGTCCATGCGGCCGTGCTGGATCGCATCGGCCACCTCGTAAGCTTCTTCGATGGTGTAAGGGGCGATGGTGGAAAAATCCTGTTCCCGGTCCCAGGGGCAACCGGTCTCGGGGTCGCGCAGTTGCTCCATGATAGCGAGCAGTTTTTGAATTTTACTGTTGTCTGCCGGCATATTTTTACGAGCCCGGTATCTCCACGCGAATCATGGCGCCGCCAAGTGCACTGCGGCCAATGGAAACCTCCCCACCATAGGCAACCACCAGTTCCATCACAATAGCGAGCCCTAGTCCATGCCCGCCAACTTTTTCGCCACCTTGTTTATTGGCCCGCTCATCGCCCCGGGCGCCACGTTGCAACAGGCGCTTCCACTGGGACTTATCGATACCGGCGCCATCGTCTTCCACGCTCAACCACAGACCGGTTCGCGTGGCCTCCGGCTCAATGGAGCCCGCGCTCACGCGGACTTTCCCGCTACCGTATTTGAATGCATTATCCAGCATGTTTCCCACCAGCTCGAGCAGATCCCGTTGTTCTCCGAAAAACAGCAGGTTTTCGTCCATGATGAGCTCTGCTTCTATCATTTTGTGAGAATAGACTTTTTGCAGCGAATCGAGGATCCGCTTCACCTGGGGCCGGACTTTTACGGGCTCGGCCAGTGTGCGCCGTGCGGATGCGCGGGCCCGCTCCAGGCGCGTGGCGATCAGGTGGTGCATTTCATCCGCGGCGTCCCGCATGGGTTTGGCCGCCTCTCCGCCATGCAATTCCAATCCGGCCTGGATGACAGCCAGGGGAGTTTTCAGGCTGTGCGCCAGTGAATCCAGGGCGTTGCGAATGCGTTGCTGGTTGCTTTTTTCCGTTTCAAGCAGGCGGTTTACGTTACGCGCAAGGGGTTCGAGTTCACGCGGATAGTTACCTTCCAGCTTCGGAGCCTGGCCAGATTCGATGCGACCTACGTCCCGGGCCACCTGGCGCAATGGCCTGAACCCCAGGAACAACATCAGCAACTGGGCCAGAACCAGGATCACGCCGGCAGTGCCCAGTGACCGCCACAGGCCGAGCCGGAAAGCGCGGGTCTGTTGTTCAATTTCACCGGCATCCACCAGCACCGACACGGTTACAGGCCGGACACTCCCGTCTTCCAGTTCCCACGCGACTCCATACTGCAGCGAAAAATACTGCTGCTCACCTGCGGGCTCACGGAAAAAAACCCGGCCAGCGACAATCTCGGACAGTTCAGGCAGGCGTAAACCCAGGGCGGATGGTGAGTTCCAGTGCTGCCCGCCGCCATGAACATGCACATAAATACCCGATCCAGGCTGGCTGAGCCGCGGATCCCCCAGTTCATCCTGGACTTGAAGGGCGCCGCTCTCATCCATCTCAACGGCAGCCAACACCAGGTAAACGTAAGACTCCATCCTCGCTTGCAGGGAGGATACTGCACTGCGGTAATTAGCCGAGTTCAAGGCCGCCCCGACCAGGCCCAGCGCCACCACCAGCACCAGCGTGGCCAGCAGGATCAAACGAAAACGTAATGAAAACGGGCGTGGCGGGGCGCTGGCATTGTCCGGGACTGGTAGCGGGTCGGCCACGTCAAAAAAGACTGGGTAATTTCGCAGAACTGTGGGAGCGTGCTTGCGCGCGAAAAATCCAGAGCTTTTCGGCCGCAAGCGACCTCTTACAAAAGCAGGACCAGCCGGAAATCATGGGATGGGTTCCAGGGTCAGTCGGTAGCCCCTGCCGCGCAGGGTTTCGATGGGGTTCAGTGTCCCATCGGGGTCTATTTTGCGCCGCAGGCGGCCGATAAAAACCTCGATGACATTACTGTCGCGATCCGCGTCTTCTTCGTAAATGTGTTCGGACAGGTCCGTCTTGGTGACCACTTCGCCCGGATGCATCACAAGATAATTCAGGACCTTGTATTCAAAGGTGGTCAATTCGATTTCATCACCGTTCAAATAAACACGTTGACTGCTGAGATCCACCGCGACGGGCCCCAATTGAATGCGGGGCCTTGCATGCCCTCCCGAGCGGCGCATCAGGGCGTTGACTCTCGCCATCAATTCCTCGATATGAAACGGCTTGGTCAGGTAATCGTCAGCGCCGGCTTCAAGCCCGGCTACTTTGTCCTGCCATTCAGAACGGGCGGTCAGCACCAGGATCGGAAAGTCCCGGCCACGGCTGCGTAATTCCCGGATCACCTCAAGGCCAGGCATTTCCGGCAGTCCCAGGTCAATGATGGCAAGATCGATTGGAAACTCTTCACCAAGGTAGAGTCCTTCAATGCCGTCGGTAGAGACATCAACCGCGTAACCGGCTTCCCGCAGGTGGGTCGCCAGGGTATCGAGCAGCCGTTGATCGTCTTCAATCAGGAGTATGCGCATGGACCTAGCGCTCCCGTACCGTTATACGTACGGTCTTAACCACTCCTTCGCGGGTCAGGAGCTTGATGACGTGAACGCGATTCTTACCCTCCTGGACGGTGTGTGCGGACAACACTTTGGCATCATGCTGCTGCGCCGCCTGGCGGGCCGCTTCATCCAGGGTCTGCGCGAACGAAACCGCCGGCACCGACAAGGCCAGCACCAATGCAAGGATCATATGGAATATCCACCGCTTCATCGAATCACCCGGTTTATCTCTCTTTAAGTTTCTACCTGGACCATTCTAAAGCAACAAACTGAATCACACCTGAATTCAAGCCCTTTCGGAGTAAGGGGTCTTCTTCCAGGACCCTTTGCAACACATATGAGGCCCCCGTCTGTCAACTGGCACAACTAAACCATACCGGAAAATAGCATTCCCAGTAAAAATCAGCATCCGGAGTTGCAGGTGATCTGCCTTTTAATTCAAGGTCAGGTTTTGCCCTAAACACATATAGAGAGTCATTGGCAGGCTCTTTGGGCCTGTCGCTCTAGAATCAATTCAAGCTCTCCTTCTACCGGCTCATTCATGAGTTACAAGGGCTTGACCAGGCGACTGATCATCCAGTTAGTACTGAGCTCGGGTAAGGCGCAGAACCTGTAAACCGGGTATGGGAGGAAGCGCATGCAGGTGCTAATCACGGATCAATGGCTGTCACACGGCGCAGATGGACGGGGTTGAGTAGTCAAAGCTACAGAAGTCACAGTCCGCGTGGGCTTTTGTGTATCGACGCCAGTTTCAAAACAGCGTACCTGCATGCCTTCCATTAGCTGTTCAGAAATCTCTCCTGATCAAACACCGTCTTGCGTTGCAGCATGAAATAAACCGCACGACCCAGCTTATGCGCCAGGATCGTCAGGGCACGGGCCTTGTTGTGTTTATTGGCCATTTTTTCCAGCCAGGCCTGAGCTTCGGGGTTTGCCCTGAGGAATAACACGGCCGCTTCGCTGAACGCCCATTTCAGATAGGCGTTACCAATCTTTTTGCCCGAAGTACCGTAGGATTTACCGGCCGACTCTTTCTTACACTTGATCAATCGACAATAGGAGGCGAAGTCCTGCACCGTAGGAAAGCGCTCAATGGTATGGATTTCATAAAGCATGACCAGTGACAGGATCTTGCCAATACCCGGTACCGTTCGCAACAGGATCAGGCTGTGTTGATCGCAGTTGCGGGCGTGTTTCTGGATGTACCACTCGACCTTGCTGAGTTGTTGATCGTAAAACCCCATCAGATTCAGATCCAGCTCGATACTTTTCCGCACACTGGGATCAGAGAACCGCTCGGCGATACCGTCGCGGTGACAGACATGATGAAGATCCTTGTTGATCGGCGGCAGGTTGTACTGGCTGTTGGTATTGTGGATATGGGCGAACAGTTCAGCGCGTTGGCGCATCAGGCGCATGCGCCGGCGCATTAAATCCCGTGTGCCGCGCATCTCGCGAGGGTAGACGTAAGCCTGGGGGAACATGCCGCCGCGCATGAGCAACGCAATCTTGTGGGAATCAATCTTATCGTTCTTGGCCTTACCGCCGTGAATGGCTTTCATATAAAGCGCATGGCCCAGGATGAAGGCAATTTGTTTATCCCGGCACAGGTCAGCGACCCAGTACCAGGCG
>JAIVWI010000175.1:0-6223 GCA_048636595.1 Oceanospirillum sp.
AGATGGCCATTCAATACGGGTACGCCAGGGGCCGCAAAAGTAAACACCGCCTGCTGACGATCCGTTCGGGCTACCACGGCGACACCTTTCAGGCGATGTCCGTGTGCGACCCAGTGACCGGCATGCACGAGATTTTCCGCGAAATCCTGCCCGCTCAACTGTTCGCCCCCTCCCCTGTCACCACTTTTGATGCCGAGTGGGACCCCAAAGACTTCGAGCCCATGGCTGCACTGGCGCGTGAGCACCGGGACGAAATTGCCGCCGTGATCCTGGAGCCCATCGTCCAGGGTGCTGGCGGCATGCGGTTTTACCATCCCGAATACCTGCGCCGTCTGCGGGCGCTGTGTGATGAATTGGGCCTGCTGCTGATATTTGACGAGATCGCCACGGGCTTTGGCCGCACCGGCCGGATGTTCGCTTGTGAGCACGCGGGGATCAGCCCGGACATCATGTGCGTGGGCAAGGCCCTGACCGGCGGTTTTATGAGCCTGGCGGCTACTATTGCCAGCGCGGAGGTGGCAGAGACAATTTCCTCTGCCCCGGACACCGGCGGTACATTCATGCACGGCCCCACCTTCATGGCCAACCCCTTGTCCTGCGCGGTGGCGCGTGAAAGCATTCGCCTGTTGAACGATTCGCCCTGGCAACAGCGGGTCGCAAGCATCGAGAAACAGCTTCGCACCGGTTTGGAGCCCTGCCGGGCCAGGCCAGGCGTGGCCGATGTACGCGTACTGGGCGCCATCGGCGTGGTGGAAATGGAAGACCCGGTGGATGTGACAGAGCTGCAAAAACAATTCGTCGATCTCGGCGTCTGGATCAGACCTTTCGGCAAGCTGATTTACCTGATGCCGCCATTCATCATTGGCAAACATGAGCTCGTCACGCTTACCGATGCAATAAACGAAGTGATCGGTTCTGTAAGGGCGCTGAGTGCCGGATATTGACAACACCGTCATCAGTGTGACTGTTGCATTGCCGATACCCTACCCGTTTGCTACTATCCGACACCAAGTACAGCTTTTGGCCAGGTGGTTTTTCAGAGCCTGAAACCGGCATTTCCTGACTTTTTTATCCAAGGACCAGACTGAATGAAACCCTATTTTGAGAACATGGAGCGTTTCGGAAAAACGCTCAAAGAAGGGCGCATCAAACGTGCGGCCGAAAGCTCTGAACAGCTCAAACAAACTGAAAAAGACATTGAGCAACTAAAGAAAAATGTCGAAGCCGCCGGTTTCTCAACAGAAAAAATAAACCAGCGTGGTGTTATGACCGTGTGGCAGCGGATCGAGTACCTGGTTGATCCCGGCACCTGGCATCCCTTGCACAGCACTTTCAACCCCCTCGATAATGCTGAAGGCACCACCAATGTGGTGGATGGCCTGGCCAAAATCGAGGGCCGCTGGGCCGTGGTGATTGGCTTTGACAACAAAGTGATGGCCGGCGCCTGGCTGCCCGGACAATCGGAAAACATCCTGCGGGTTACCGATCTGGCCAAACGCCTGAACATCCCGCTGGTGTGGCTGGTTAACTGCAGTGGCGCCAAATTGCCGGAGCAGGAAAAATTTTACGCCAACCGGCGCGGCGCGGGCACACCTTTCTATCGCCACGCGGAACTGGAGCAGGCGGGCATTCCGATACTCGCAGGCATCTATGGCACCAACCCGGCGGGCGGGGGTTACCAGAGCATCAGCCCCACCATACTGATCGCCCACAAAAATGCCAATATGGCCGTCGGTGGTGTGGGGATCGTTTCCGGCATGGCCCCCAGGGGTGGCTTTGATGTCGGGATGCTGGAGGAACTCATCGAAAAGACCCGCGAATTCAGCGCCAGCCCACCGGGATCCGTGGATACTCATTTTGACGCTACCGGGTTCTTCACCCGGGTTTACGAGGAAGAAACCGGTGTTCTGGACGGGCTCAAGGAATACATGTTGGCTATTCCTGCCTATAAACCTGAATTTTTCCGGGTAGCCACGCCCAAAGCGCCGGAATTTCCCATTGAAGACCTTTATTCATTGCTGCCAGCCAATCAGAAACAAGTCTATGACTTTGACGAGGTGCTGGCCCGCCTGGTCGATGGCAGCGAACATATGGAATTCCGCCCCGATTATGGCCCGGAAATGTATACCGGCCTGTGCAAGGTTGACGGGATGCTCGTTGCCTGCATTGGTAATCGCCAGGGTTTCCTGGGTAAAGGCTATCCCGAATACGCCGACTACCCGGGTATGGGCGGCAAGCTCTACCGCCAGGGTCTGATTAAAATGAATGAGTTCGTGACGATGTGCGGCCGGGACCGGATACCCATTATCTGGTTCCAGGATACCTCCGGCATCGATGTGGGCGACATCGCGGAAAAAGCGGAATTACTCGGACTGGGCCAGTCATTGATCTATTCAATCCAGCAGACCGATGTGCCCATGATGCTGGTGGTGCTGCGTAAAGGCTCCGCGGCGGCGCATTATGTTCTGGGTGGTCCAACTGCGAATCGCCACAACGCATTCACCCTGGGCACGCCGGCCACTGAAATTGCGGTAATGCACGGCGAAACCGCGGCCGTGGCGACCTATTCGCGACGTGCGATGAAAGAAAAAGACGCCGGGCGGCCGCTGGAACCCATTGTCGAAAAAATGAACGCGCTTGCGCAGCACTACCATGATCACTCACAGCCGGATTATTGCGCGCAATACGGCCTGGTAGATGAAATTGTAAAACTGCAGGACCTGCGCAGCTATCTGCAGGCATTCGCAGGCGCTGCCTACCAGAACCCGACATCCATATGTCCCCGCCACCAACTGCTTTTACCCCGGAGCATCAAGGGGTAAGTAGGGAGCAGGCAATTTCAGGAGGCCCCACATGCAGGCAGCGTTTGAAATATTTCTCAACGGCATCTCCGGTGTTTTTATCGGCCTGACCGTGCTGTATATCGCCATTAAAATCAATAAATTACTGGCCGGCCGGGAAGTGGATAAAAAGGAACAATAACCATGGTATTTTTTGAAAACATGGGTTTGTTGGCGCTCACCCCCGGCATGGTGTTCATGTGGGTCATCGGCTTTGTACTGATTTACCTGGCGATTACCCGGCAATACGAACCTCTGCTGCTGCTGCCCATCGGTTTTGGCATCATTATTACCAACCTGCCGCTGAGCTACCTGATGGAACCGGGCGAAGGTCTCATCTGGCGTTTCTATCATTATGGCATTGAGTGGGAAATCATCCCTCCGCTGATTTTCCTGGGACTGGGTGCACTGACGGATTTCAGCGCCCTGCTGTCACAACCCCGGTTGATTTTCCTGGGAGCGGCGGCGCAGGTTGGTGTCTACGTGACTTTTTTCATTGCCTATGCCATGGGTTTCAGCCTGGAAGAGGCTGCAACCATCGGCATTATCGGCGGCGCAGACGGACCGACAACCATTTATCTTGCAGCCAGGCTGGCGCCACAACTGCTGGGCGCCTGCGCGGTGGCGGCCTATTCATATATGGCGCTGGTGCCGATTATCATGCCCCCCATCATGAAGCTGCTGACCACCGATGAAGAACGCAAAATAAGGATGAAAAAAGGCCGCAAGGTCACGGCCAGGGAAAAAGTGTTTTTCCCGCTGATCGCCGCCATGGTCATCATCCTGCTGGTGCCGGCTTCGGCGCCACTGATCGCCATGTTCATGATGGGCAACCTGTTCCGCGAATCCAAAGTCGTCGAACGTTTGAATGAAACCGCGCAAAACTCATTGATGAATATCGTCACCATTTTCCTCGGCGTCAGTATCGGGGCAACCATGAATGCAGAAGTTTTCCTGCGCAAGGAAGTGATTTTCATTTTCTTCTTGGGCTTGTTTGCATTCATGATCAGTACCGCAAGCGGTATACTGCTGGCCAAGTTCATGAATTTGTTCACCAGCAACAAGATCAATCCCCTGGTCGGTGCAGCGGGTGTATCCGCCGTCCCCATGGCAGCGCGTGTGGTGCAGAAAGTAGGGGCCGCTGCAGACAAAAGAAATTATTTGCTCATGTTTGCGATGGGGCCCAACATCGCCGGGGTTATCGGCACCGTGATTGCGGCCGGCATATTCATATCAATTTTGAAATAGGATAAATACTATGACTACGGAAGTTCTGGTCCCGCTGGCGGGAAATATCTGGGTAGTACTGGTTAATGTGGGTGACGAAGTCGAGGAAGATGACGAATTACTGGTGATTGAAGCACTGAAAATGGAAAACCCGGTGTACGCACCCTGCGATGGCACCGTGACGGAAATAAGGGTAAAAAAAGGCGATGTGGTCGAGGACGATGATGTGCTGATGATCATCGAAGAGTCCTGAGCAGCGCACCCTGACAGAGAGAATTGAGATACCAACATGAATTTTGAGTTATCAGAACAGCAAGAGCTGGTGCAGGATACGGCCAGGCGCTTTGCCCTCGAGGAAATTGCACCCACACTGGCACAAGAGGAAAAAAACCACGAATTCCGCCAGGAACGGGTTGCGTTGATGGGCGAACTTGGTTTCCTGTCCTGCGTGTTGCCGGAAGACCTGGGCGGCAATGGCATGGGGTTCCTGGAATCCGTTTTGATGGCGGAACAGATCGCCCGGGTTTCCGCTTCCTGGCGCCTGCCGTTCAATATGCAAAACCTGGGTCCGCCCCTGTCCGTGGCCCGCTGGGGCACAGACGAACAAAAGGAAAAATACATTCCCGGCTGGATTGACGGCAGCAAAATGGGCTTTTTCGCCATGACCGAGTCCAATGCCGGTTCGGATGTGGCCAGCATGAAAACCTACGCCATCGACCAGGGTGACCACTGGGAACTTCATGGCAGCAAGATCTGGATTACCAATGCGCATGTCGGTGATGCCGGCCTGCTTTACGCTTACACGGACCGGGAAAAAGGCAATAAGGGCATCTCCTGCTTCATCCTCGAACCCAAGAACCTGGAAGGGTGTACTGCCACGGCTATCGAGACCAAGCTTGGCCTGCATTGCTCACCCACCGGCGAATTCGTATTTGAAGGCGCCAGGATTCCGAAAGATGCACTGCTCGGCGAAGTCAATAACGGCTTCAAAATGTGTATGTGGCAGTTGGGAAATACCCGGATAGGTTGTGCTGCCGGCGCACTGGGTGTCGCCGGCGGGGCACTGGAACTGGCGATTAATTACGCCAATGAACGTACCCAGTTTGGCAGGCCCATCTCAAAACACCAGATGATCCAGGCCCAGATTGCCGAAATGGTGGTGGAACACAAGGCGGCGCAGATGCTGGTGTACCATGCGGCCTGGTTGAAGGACCAGGGCAAACCCAATCAATATGAAACATCGGTGGGGAAACTTGCCGCATCAGAGGCGGCTGTCCATGCCGCCAATGAGTGCATGAAGATCTTCGGCTCCTACGGTTTCTCATCCGAGTACCCGGCCGAACGGTTTTACCGGGACGCCAAATCGCTGCAGATTGTCGAAGGCACGTCCAACATTCAGAAGATGATTATCTCGGGTATTGCCTGTGGGTTTACTAAAAACCGTTAAGCCGCATTTGCGGCTTGGGCCTTGTAATCCGCCAGGCGTGAAGTGACGCTGCCAAATGCGTATCAACTTCTGGATCAAGACCTGGGGTAAAGGCAATATCGGCTTTCACCTGGCCGATTTTCACCCGGCTTTGGACAAATACTGGCCCGAACTGGAAGCCGGCACTTCTGTGCTGGTGCCCTTATGCGGCAAATCCCGGGACCTATTGTGGCTGGAAGAGCGCGGACTCGACGTGACCGGTGTCGAATTCGTGGAGTCGGCCGTGCTCGATTTCTTCCGCGAAAACAGCCTGGCCTGGGAAGCGACCGTGCAGTACGGACACAAGTGCTACAGCGCCTGTGATCGGAACATTCGTATATTCGTTTCTGATTTCATCCATTTCGCCGAAGACTACAGCGGCCAGCCAATGGACACCCTGTACGACCGGGCAGCACTGGTGGCCTTGCCTGAAGATATGCGTCCTGACTACGTCACGGCCTGCGAGAAGCTGTTGACCGCCTCACCGCAGGGCTTGCTGGTGACGCTGGAGTATGAACCCATATCGATGGAAGGCCCCCCGTTCAGCGTAGCGGCCGCGGAAGTCGACCGCTTGTGGAAAGGGCAACTGGTTCTCGTTGAACAGTTGGATATGCTGTCCTCAATGCCGCGCGCCATAGCATCGGGGGTCCGCCGCCTGGATGAGTTTCTCTGGGTTTTCCGATAGGCAAGG
>JAIVWI010000176.1:0-6172 GCA_048636595.1 Oceanospirillum sp.
GTGGCCAAAGCAACCGATCGCATCACCCTTGAGGATTTTCTGTCCTGTTGCTACCGTGATTTCCGCCTCCTTGCCATACTGCTGCAACAGGGGAACATAGAAGAGCGGAGGCAGAGGCACGTGCTCCAGAGGGGTTTCACAGGAAATTTTCTTATTGTGGCGTAAGCGAAGCCCGCCATGAAAATGGTGTAGCTGCTCTCCGGCGTTACGCGCCTGCTCGGCGTGGTCGATGTGCATCAGTGATGACCTGCGGGCAGTATTTCATCGGCAATCAAAGCCGTCCCGGATTCTGCGGGCCGGGGTTTTGACCATCTCCAATCGCTTACATCCGGATACCGGATCACCATATCGATGCAATCGACAGGGCAGGGGGGAAGGCACAGGTCGCAGCCTGTGCATTCTGATTCAATGACCGTATGCATCTGTTTCGATGCGCCGAGGATTGCATCTACCGGGCAGGCCTGGATGCACAGAGTGCAGCCAATGCAAGCCAATTCATCGATAACGGCCACTGCTTTGGGTTTTTCTTCGCCGTTTTCGGGATTGAGCGGCATGGATTCCATACCCAGCAGAGCCGCCAGTGCCTTGATGCCGGCTTCCCCGCCTGGCGGACACTGGTTGATACCGGCTTCCCCGCTGGCGATGGCTTCGGCATAGGGCCTGCAGCCCGGGTAATTGCACTGGCCGCACTGGGTTTGGGGCAGGATGGCTTCGATCTGGTCTATTACCGGATCGGTTTCGACGTGAAATCTTCGTGCCGCCCAGCCGAGCCCCAAACCGAACAGGCCGCCCAGAAATGTGATTGCGAGGACAGCAGCCAGCACGTCAGAGTTTCGCCAGGCCGGTGAAACCCATAAACGCCAGCGCCATCAGGCCCGCCGTGATCAGTCCGATGGGGGCGCCTTTGAAATGAACCGGAACGTCAGCGAAAGCAATCCGTTCGCGCATCGCGGCAAACATCACCAGGACCAGCCCGAAGCCGGTTGCGGCGCCGAAACCGTACAGTGCAGACTGCAACAGGTTATGTTGCTCCTGCACGTTCAGGAGCGCCACGCCCAGTACCGCGCAATTGGTTGTAATCAACGGCAGAAAAATACCCAGGACCCGGTAGAGCAGAGGGCTTGTTTTGCGGATAATCAATTCAGTCAATTGCACGACCACGGCAATGACCAGAATGAAGCTGAGTGTTGACAGGTATTCCAGTTCCAACGGTTGCAGCAGGTAACGGTTGAGCAGGTAGCTGGAGACCGAGGAAATCGTCAACACGAATAGGGTGGCCACGGACATGCCGATGGCGCCTTCCAGCTTGTTCGAAACCCCCATGAATGGGCACAAGCCGAGGAAGCGGACCAGGACAAAATTATTCGCCAGCACCGTGCTGACCAGTATCAGCAGGTACCCGGACATCTTAGTGCTCCTTCAAGGCGATAATAAGCAACACTAGGTCACTCTCATTCCTGGCCTGGCGCCTTCATCCGGCTCCAGGATGAACAGCTCTTTTCCACCCGGACCGGCGGCAAGCACCATGCCCTCGGATGTGCCGAAGCGCATCTTGCGTGCCTTCAGGTTCGCCACCATGACGGTGTGGCGGCCCACCAGCGTGGCCGGGTCATAAGCGGACTTGATACCGGCGAACACCGTGCGGGATTCCCCGCCGATATCCAGGGTCAGTTTAAGCAGCTTGTCGGCTTCCGGTACGGCTTCGGCTGCCGTTATCAGGGCAATTCTGAGGTCTACTTTCAGGAAGTCATCAATGGTGATTTCATCGGCCAGATCTTCAATCCCGTCTGCATCCTCGCTCGCCGTGCCGGCCTCTACAGGTTTGAGGGATTCCCTGGAGTCGTTGACCATGGCCTGGATTTTGAGCGGGTCAATGCGCGTCACCAGGGGCTCAAAAGTATTGATGGGGACATCCAGCATCGGTTGGTCAAGCTCCTGCCAATCGTCTACGTCCTGGCCCAGGAAGGCCGCAGCCTTCTGCGCGGTAAACGGCAGGACCGGAGCCAGATAAGTGATCAAAATCCGGAACAGGTTAATGCCTTGTGTGCAGACACCATGGACATGTTCCTGCTTGTCTTCATGCTTGATCTGCTGCCAGGGTTTTTCATCATCGATGTATCGATTGGCTTCGTCCGCCAGCGACATGATCCGGCGGATGGCGGACTGGTAGTTGCGCCCCTCAAAGTCCGCAGCGATGGTTTCTCTCGCCTGGATGAACGAGTCGTAGAGTTCCGGCGCCGGCAGGTTTTTGGACAGCCTGCCGTCGAACTTGCGCTGGATAAATCCCGCACAGCGGCTCGCGATGTTGACCACTTTGCCGACGACATCGGAATTGACGCGCTGGACAAAATCCTCGAGATTCAAATCTATGTCTGCGGTGCCCGGGCCCAGTTTGGCGGCGAAGTAATAGCGCAGGTAGTCCGGGTTCAGGTGGTCAAGGTAGGTACGGGCCTTGATAAACGTGCCCCGCGACTTGGACATCTTGGCGCCGTCCACCATCAGGAAACCATGTGCATAGACCGCGGTGGGCGTTCTCAAACCGGCCCCCATCAGCATTGCAGGCCAGAACAGGGTGTGGAAATAGACAATGTCCTTGCCAATGAAGTGATAAACCTCGGCTTCTGAATCCACGCCCCACCAGTCATCGAAGTCCAGGCCTTCGCGTTCGCACAATTCGCGGAAACTGGAGATGTAACCGATCGGGGCATCCACCCAGACATAAAAGTACTTGTCTTGCGTGCCGGGAATTTGAAAGCCGAAATAGGGTGCATCCCTGGAAATATCCCAGTCCCGCAGGCCATCGATAAACCATTCCTGCAACTTGTTAGCGACCTCGTTCTGAAGCGCCCCGGAGGACACCCATTCTTTCAACGGCTGCTCAAATTCGGATAGCCGGACAAAATAATGTTCCGATTCCCGGAATACCGGTTTACTGCCGGAGACCGCTGAGCGTGGATTGAGCAGGTCGGTTGGCGAATAGGTACTGCCGCAGGACTCGCAACTGTCGCCATACTGGTCTTCAGTACCGCACTTGGGGCAGGTGCCCCGGATGAAACGGTCAGGCAGGAACATCCCTTCTTCTTCATCGTATAACTGCTTGATGTTGCGGCGCTCGATGTAACCGCCCTCGTCGAGTTTTTTGTAAATGTACTCGACCTGCTCCCTGTTGTATTCGCTGTGGGTGGACGAGTAGTTGTCGAAACTGATGCCAAAATCCCGGAAATCGGTTTTGTGTTCCTCGTTCATCCTGTCGATGAGTTCTTCGGGTGTCGTTCCTTCGGCCCGGGCCGAAAGCATGACCGGTGTGCCGTGGGCGTCGTCCGCCCAGGCGAAGTAACATTCGTGGCCCTGTGAGCGTTGAAAACGCACCCAGATGTCGGTCTGGATATATTCCAGCATATGCCCGAGGTGAATCGCGCCGTTGGCGTAGGGCAGGGCGCTGGTGACAAGGATTCGTCTTTTTTGTTTGCTCATAATGTCTGCTGTTAATGCCGGCTTCGGGGCAAATATTCAGGGTCAATATTCGAATGCGCAATTATGGCATGACGGGCAGCCAAGCTGTAGCACCGGGCAGGTAAATTGGCTACTTTACGCTGATGGTGGGGACAACCACTCAATAATCTGACTGTTTACGGCCTGGCTACTCAATAATTCCATATGGTTGGTTCGGTAGACAATCCATTGTGAGTCCTGCTCGAATGCCAGGTATTGCTGCGCATTATCGTGTTGGCCGAGTGCGCTGCGTAAAGGTACCAGACCGTCGCCAACCAGGCGGTCTGTCAGCAGGCTGCGTTTGGCTGCCGTGGTTGCAGCCACGGTGTAACAGGTTATACCGGCAGGCAAGGGTACTGCTTCACGGCTATCGGGTTTACGTTTGAAGCGGTCTTGATCCTGCCAGTCTTCGTCTAATACATGACCGTGCCGGAGATCGGTGATACCGGCGCTGCGCAATTGAACCAGGCGTGTAAAGGGGGCGCTGTAAGGCGTGCTGCCAATAATGACATCCAGCCAGTTTCCGGCTTGCTCCAGTGGGGTGCCATGGTGTGGTGTACCGAGAAATATAATATTCTTCAGGTGGTCCGGCCAGTATAAATTCTCTTTCCTGGCGTAGTGAACCGCGCTGCGTGTCAGTAAGCCGCCCATGCTGTGGGCAACAATGGCCAGTTCGTCAATCGGGACGGGCCATTGTGTGATCAATTGTTCCAGTTGTGTGGATAATTCCTGCCCGTTTATAGAGGTGTGTAATCCGGAGTTGTAGCGTAAGTACACCGGTGTGTAGTCCAGCGCAGTAGCCAGCGCCTCACCATGGTCGTGCACGGTTTCGTCCTGCTGCGTCCGCCACTGCAGGTCGTTCATACACAAACCGTGAATCAGCAGCAACACTTTCCCCGTGGCGGCGGGCATCGGCGGCAGTTCTTCCCGGTTCAGGGCGTCTCCCTGGTAACGCAGAGTCATGGTTGTCGCAAACGGATTATTGGTGGCAGCCAGCCGGTCTCCCATCACACCGTTTAATCCCGCCAGCACCGCTTCGCGCCGGGGAGTCCCCGGTTCAGCATCTTCGGCTGACTCCAGCAAGGGCTGCAGCTTAGACAAGGCAGCGTCTATACCTTTGCCGACTGCATAAGTTGCGGCGTGAACACTCTTGTAAACAACACTGCTGATGCCACGTATGACTCTGCCGGCAGGGACGCCTTTGGTGTTTAGCACCGAGTTATGTACGCCTTCGACAATCCGGGTCACGCCGGTACTTGCCTGCGTTGCCAGTTGGGCAATGCCCCGAATATCTGATTTACGCAGGTGCCCTGAAGGTTTGTCGGGTGGTTGCTTGCTCATGGTTGAACCGGGTCAGGCAAGTGTCCTGGCTTCAAGAAAGCTGCCAATCTCTGTCCATGCTTCGGCTGCCTGGGGCAGTTCCGGATCAAAAATCTGCCAGACGTGCACCATGTCAGGCCAGGTCTGCAATTTGACCGGCGAACCGGCAGCACAGGCCTTGTAAACATAGCGGCGGGCATCATCCAGCAACATTTCTGCTTCACTGGCCTGCACCAGGATTGGAGGCAAGTTTGAAAGATCTCCGAATAAAGGTGAGGCTACAGGGTTGGCCGGGCGGATCCGGTGAGCCCAGACCACCCACCAGCTTTTCACGAATCGCGGCAGTTTGTTGAGCGGTCGCATGATAGGCTCGAGCATAACATCCGTGACCTGGTTGCTGCGGATGCTGGCGCCGGAAAAGGTGCTGTCGGTCAAAGGTGACAGCGCTATAACCGCATCCGGCGCACGCAAGCCGCTGTCCCGAACCCAGGCGGCCAGCGACAGGGCGAGATTGCCGCCGGCAGAATCGCCGCCGAAGAAAAGTTGCTGCAGTGCTGCGGGTCCATCCGGTCCATTTTCCAGCAACCACTGATAAGCGGTTCTGCAGTCTTCAACACAGTCCATATGTTTGTGTTCCGGTAACAGGCGGTAGTCAATTGCCAGCACGGCGCAGCCGGTTATTTCAGAAAATTTGCTGGTCATGGTGCGATGGCTTTTGGGGCTGCCCATGATGAAACCCCCGCCATGGATATACAGCACCCTTCTGGCATTATCGGTTCCGGGTGCGATGACCCACTCGGCTGGTATGCCACCGGCATTGACCGGTAAAAAATTGCTCACATAGTCACGACCATCGCTCATGCTGTCGATAGCCGCGCGCGCCGCCTGCATCTGGCGTTTTTCGACGGCTTGTGAGATTTTTGCGGTCATGTCTTTGACTTTCGTGATCACCATTTCTTGCACCGGTTCCGATCCTGGCGAATGGGCAAAGCGGCTTACACAGTCCGGGTCAGCCGGGGCCGGATATTCATGCTGGTGCTTTGGGTGCAGGTAAAATCGTTCAATCGCCCAAAATATCAATGCGATGAAAACAAGGCTGAAAAACAGGTACATTCGGTGTTCCTTAAATGCTTATGACCGGTATGAATTAAGTTACAATGATACAGTGTAGATTCAACAACGATCAGGAATTCATTGAATTGACAGCTAATCCCGGCAAAGAGCCAATCTCCAAGGTTGATACCGCCTGGCTGCGCATGGAGCAGCCGACCAACCTGATGATGATCAACGGCGTATTTATCCTGGATGAGCAGTTGGACCATGCGCGGCTGATTGAAACCATCGAGCAGCGCTTCCTGTC
>JAIVWI010000177.1:0-6152 GCA_048636595.1 Oceanospirillum sp.
TAATTCACCATCGTCGTCATGAATCGCAGCCTTGCCCGGTTTATCGCTGAGCGCCATCAGCAACACGTCACCGGCCCGGACCCTGATCATGCTTTCCTTCCGGGGTAAGGCCCTGATCCGGGTTTTGTGCTCATAACCGCGCAGCCGTAAAACCGTGCCATTGACGACGTAGGTGGTTTTGCGTGCTTCGGCCCAGCATCCCTCCGAGGTCACCTCCCTGATGCGCCAGCGCCTGCGGGAGTCCCGTGCGTCCCGCAGCAACACCCGGTCTCCAACCTTGCAGTCCGCCAGCCATTCCGCGTCCACGACCAGGCAGGCATCTGCTGCGAGGGCCTCGCTGCCCATGGTTTCCTGGGCAGTCAGCCAGATGCGGGCAGGGCGTGTGACTTTACCGTGCGAGTCCCTGGCCGGCCTGATTTTCTGCACGGCCGGCATCAGTTCCATCGGGCCGGTGCGCAGTTTCGGGCCACCCAGGTCCATCAGGATACGGCAGGGTCTGCCGGTCACCCGTTTTGCGTCACGCAGGCGCTTAATCATCCCGGACCAGGCTGCAGGATCGTCATGGGAGCAGTTGATGCGCACACAATCCATACCGCTCTTGAGCAATTGCCGCACCAACAGGAAATCTTCCGCGGTTTCGGCAGGCAGGGTGACCATGATGTGCGCGCGCCGATTTCCTGGCTGCTCGCCCAGCAGGGCGATGGTGTTTTGCTCGAGACGGGCTGCGCCCTCATGGAAGGCTTTGTGCACATCAGGCAGGCAGGCCGCAGGTTGTTCTTTCCCGCTCAGCACGCCAAGGTTATGCAACACGGCATCGAGGGTAGCCAGTACGTGCGGCTCAGACCGCCCGATGGAGGACAGGCCAAGCTGAGCCAGTTGGTCCTGCATCGGCCGCAGATCCCGGCTTCTCAGCGCCAGGTAATGCAGGAGGTTTTGTGCGCTGGCTTGACGCCCGGGCGTTAATTCCAGCACCCTGGCGCGGTCCCGCTCCGCCTGTTGTTCAATGTCCAGGCGCAGGGATTCCAACTGCCTGATCAGTTCCTCAAAGGCATCGGTAGTTGGCGGTTTGTGTGCTGTGTGTCCCATGCATACAAGCTCCCACCATTACTCTAAACCCCAGGCAGTTGCAGTGAAATGATCCAACTCAAGCAAAATCAAGGGTCGTCGCGCGAAAATCACGCTTATACAGGTCTTGTAAGAGCGTCCTTGGGCGCGACATTTGTTTTATTAATCGGGTGTGTTTGGTATCGAACCGGTCGGCCGCAAGCGACCTCTTACAGGTTTTGTAAGAGCGTCCTTGGGCGCGACACGAGTTTTGTGAATCAGGGTGTAAGTTGTTATTGAAACGGTCGGCCGCAAGCGACCTCTTACAGTTCTTCGGCCGCAAGCGACCTCTTACAGTTCTTCGGTCGCAAGCGATCTCTTGCAGTTTTTGTGAGAGCGTCCGACCTCTTACGGTTGGTGTCTGTTTGCCCGGATCAGTAGCCAGGCGCCGATTAACATGGAGGTAAGGCCCGCAATGGAGAAGTCGTTCAGGAACCAGGGGCCGACTTCCAGCCCGGTGAGCAGGGCGCCGGTCACTAAAAACGCGGTTCCGCTGAGGGCTCGCAAAGTCCGGCGGCTGTTTGCCTGGCTGTCGGCTCTGAGCAAGGCCAGGTCCTGCGGATCGATACGTCTTGTCAGCTGGCCCTCGGTGGCCTGTTTCAAATAATCGTGCAGCAGGCCGGGCATGTCCGGGGCCTGGCTCAGCCAGCCCGGCAGCCGCTTGCGCAGGTCTTTGGCAGTCTCATCCAGGCCGTGTTTTTCCCTGAGGATTCTCTCCAGCTCCGGTTTGGCCACGGCCATGGCATCGAAGGTAGGAGAGAGCTCCCGTCCGAGGCCTTCGATATTCAGCAGGGTTTTCTGCAGCATGATCAGCTGCGGCTGAATATTCAGATTGAAGCGGTAGGCGACCTGGAACAGCTTCAGCATCAGTTCGCCAAATGAGATTTCATTCAGGGGGCGGGTGAAGTTCGGTTCTCCCACCGTCCGGATGGCGGCTTCCATTTCGACGACCCGCGTATCGTGCGGCACCCAGCCGGCGTCGATGTGCAGCTGGGCTACTCGGAAGTAATCGCGGTTGAACAGCGCCAGGAAATTCTCGGCGATGTAGTACAGGTCGGTCGGCGCCAGGCTGGCCACGATGCCGAAATCCAGGGCGATGTAGCTGGCGTGTTCCGGGTCGCTGACGTCCACCAGTATGTTGCCCGGATGCATGTCGGCGTGGAACAGGTTGTCGCGGAAAACCTGGGTGTAAAAGATACGGATGCCGATCCTGGCCAGGCGGTCGAGGTTAACGCCGTGATCGCGCAGTCCCTGGATGTCACTGATCGGGACACCGGAAACCCGCTCCATGACCAGTACCGGCTCACGGCAATAGGGCCAGTAAATTTCGGGGATGTAAAGATCCTTCGAGCCTGCAAAATTGCTGCGCAGCAGGGAGGCATTGGACGCCTCGCGGTACATGTCGAGTTCATCGAAAACAAAGGACTCGAACTCCCGTACGAATTCAGGTGGCTTAATGCGCTGAGCAGCTGCGGAGTACTTCTCAGCCAGGTTCGCGATGGCGTAAAGCAGGTCGATGTCGCGCCGTAGCTGTTTACGTATGCCCGGCCGCACGACCTTGACCACCACTTCGCGGCCGTCGTGCAGGGTGGCCGCATGCACCTGTGCAATGGAAGCCGATGCCAGTGGCTTCAGGTCAAAGGACTGGAACAACTCCGACACCGGTTTTTCCAGCCACTTTTCGATGATGGCCTGCGCCTCCTCGCCGGGAAACGGGGGTACCTGGTCCTGCAGCAGCGCCAGTTCATCGGCAATGTCCGCCGGGATCATGTCACGGCGGGTAGACATGATCTGGCCGAATTTTACGTAAATCGGACCCATTTCGTTCAGGGCCAGGCGCAACCTTTCGCCGCGCGGTGCATCTGCGACGCCGCGTCGGCCCCCGGGCGCGATCACGCGCAACAGGCGCATGGGGCGGTACAGGTGTGTGGCTTCGAGAAATTCGTCGAGCCGGTAGCGGGAGAGGATCGCGCTGATTTTCAGCAGGCGCGTAAACTGCCGTATGCCGTGAATCACCCTTCTTCCTCCGGCGTATCGGTTTCCTGCATGATTCTCAACCTGGCTTCCAGGCGTTCAACGGCATCCCGGGTCTCGTCAACGGCATCCGCGAAAGTCTTGATATCCGCCGAGGGAACCAGTAGCCCGGCGTCGCGTTTGAGAAATTCGCTGACCATCTCAGCAGCGTTCCCGGCCGCTTCTTTTGCCTGTTCCGAACCGCTGCGGATACCGGCCGCAACCTGGTGGCCCCAGACATCACCAAACAGGCGCGACAATGTTGATTCCCAGTCGGGATCGAGTCGTGAAAACAGCCGTTCGAGATCCCTCGCCAGGGTGGCGTCCCCACTGATATTGACGCGCGAGCCGGGCCCACCCCAACTGCCGTCCCCGTCGGGAACGGCCATTGAAAACAGGGCGAACGGCGAGCCGCTGATCACGGTGTCGGGCTCATTATCCGAATCGATACTGACGTGAACACGAGTGGCTGAAAATGCGAAAAACAGGCTAATGCCTACACCTTCCAAATCCAGTTGCAGCATACGGCCATCCAGTCGCTGCAAACGGGAAGGGGTGTCTTCGTCCAGTGCCAGGATGCGGTTGATGGCGGCGTCGAGCGTGCCGGCCAGGATGGAGGGGAGAGGGGTGCGGTATTCAGGCATGATCAGGCATGGATCCCACTGTGAATGGCGACAATTCCGCCGGTGAGATTACGGTACCTGACATTGTCGAATCCTGCCTTGCGCATCATTTCAGCCAGTTCTTCCTGGGGGGGATGCTGGCGGATGCTCTCAGCCAGGTAACGGTAGCTGTCCTCGTCGCCGGCAATCAGTTTGCCGAGCACGGGAAGGATGCCGAATGAATAACCGTCGTACACTTTTTTCAGGAGTTCCGGCTGTACTTCCGAGAACTCCAGGATCAGGGCTTTTCCGCCCGGGCGCAGCACCCGGTACATCTCGCCCAGGGCCGCGTCCTTGTCGGTAACGTTGCGCAGGCCGAATGCCATGGTCACAACATCAAATTCACCGTCGCCAAACGGGAGACTCTCGGCATTGGCCAGTGAGTAACTGACGTTGCCGGCTATGCCGCGATCTTCCAGCCTCTGGCGACCGACTTCAAGCATGGCTTCATTGATGTCAGACAACACGACATGGCCGTTTTTACCGACACGTTTGCTCAGCAGGGCCGCGATGTCACCGGTGCCTCCGGCCAGGTCGAGCACCTTGTGACCAAGCCGTACACCGCTGTTGGCGACAAAATCCCTTTTCCATATCCGGTGAACACCCAGCGACATCATGTCGTTCATCAGGTCGTACTTGCCGGCCACGGACTCGAAAACTTCGCGTACCAGCCCGGTCTTTTCCTTTACCGGGACTTCGCGATAACCGAAATGCGTTGTTTTCTGTTCTTCCTGCGTCATTAGCCCTGATCCGGAAACAAAACCGCGGGCGGGTATTGTACCGTATGAAACATACCAACTGGGGTCAGGTTCGAGTACCTGACCCGGCTTCGACGGAATTTCTGACAGGCACGCCAAACGGCCGGGAAGCCATGAGGCTCCCGGCCCTAAAGCCTAACTAAATGGGGATTATACGGCCGTGACGTTTTCGGCCTGGGGTCCCTTCTCGCCAGCGACAACCTGCATGGTTACCTTCTGACCTTCGTACAGGGTCTTGCGGCCTTCTCCCTGGATTGCGCTGAAATGAACGAATACATCCTTCCCGCCTTCCTGCTCAATAAAACCAAAACCTTTTGAATCGTTGAACCACTTAACGGTTCCTTCTACTAAATCTGACATCTTCTACCTCATTTTTAAATTGCCTGACCATGCCATCTGAATTTTTCGGGTACCGGTTTTTCAGGCGGATATTACTGGATTCATCCCGTATTCGTTATGTTGGCACCGGCCATTGTGCCAGATTGGGCGCAGCTTTCAATCAAAATAAGCAACAGTTTTTATATGGCAGCCTGAAGGACCAGGAATAGATCATCATTTATTCGGTTTTTATGATGGTTGTCCGGTGTTGGTGGGACGTATACTTCAGGTCATGGAGTATTGTTTTCGACTACATTTTGACGGCCGGGGGGTATTGCTTGCGCTGGCATTTCTGATCTGCTCCATTAGCGGCAACGCGCTGGCGCAGGGCGCTGAGCTCCAGGCAGGTGAAGATCCGGAAAGACAGGTGCACTGGGCCATGGGCGCATTCTTCGGCACCGGTTGGTACCGGGTCGATGACAACCGGTCCATGTTCATATTCCGGATACCGCCACGCCAGACAGTGCGCGAGTCCTCCATTGATGAAAATGGCAAGCGCAAGCTGGGCATTGAAATTCATTATCCTGTAACTTTTGGGCTGCATAATCTGGATCAACTACCTGATTTTGTTGATTTTGATAATTTTGCCACGGTCAGTTTCACACCCGGCATTGAGCTGGAAATACCACTCACCGAAAAATGGTATCTAAGAACCTCTGCCCACTTTGGCTGGGGCAAGGAAACCAGTTCTTCAGAATCTGCCTGGATTTACTACGGCGGGATCAAAAGCCGATACAGGCTGGGCGATGGCAGGGTTAAATGGTCGCTTCTGAATGGCCTGTATTACGCCGGGTACCAGCCCGAGTTCAAAGACCGTGGGCAGTTTGGTTCCTTCATGACCGGCCTGGAATATGCCCAGCCGCTGAAAAATTTCGAGCTGGATGGTAATCCCCTGTGGTTGAACTGGCATGTCACCTACAACTATTTTTTCGACAAGCTTAATTTTCACGTGGGTGAAGATCAGGTTGAATCAATAAGTGACCAGTGGGAAATTGGTCTCGCACTGAGCAAAGGAAGCAAAAATATAAAAATCTGGTTCATCAGCTTCGAACACATTGGCCTGTCATACAAATTCAGCTCAAACAGGCAATACACGGCCATATCGGTCAATTTGCGTTCACCGTTTACTTATTGAGACCCGCCATTTGCATGTAAGAGGTCGCTCGCCTACAGGGATGTAGATGAGGGGCGTGAGCATATGTCCATGGACGGACGGTAGTAGAGCAATGCAGGAGCA
>JAIVWI010000178.1:0-5950 GCA_048636595.1 Oceanospirillum sp.
ACATTTGAAATTTGAATTTGGGATTTGTTTGTTATTTGGATTTTGTTATTTGTCATTTCAAAGCTAACCCTATATTACGAATTAATGTAAAAGGTAATAAAACATCGGATTGATCTGAGATGCCTCAATCATCATTATTCAGTCCTTCCTGGTACCGGGTGGCGGATCTAAAGCCGCGGTTGCGGAGCCACCTGGAAATTCACCGCCATCATTACCGCGGGGAGCTGTGGTATGTGCTCCAGGACCATGCCTCCGGGCGCTTTCAGCGGTTTACCCCGGCAGCTTACCTGCTGATCGGGCTGATGGACGGCCGGCACAGCGTGCAGGAGCTCTGGGAGGCGGGCCGGGCGCGGCTGGGGGAAAATGCCCCGACCCAGGAGGAGATCATCCGCCTTCTCAGTCAGCTGCACGCCGTCAATGCGTTGCAGACCGATGTTGTGCCCGACACCGCTGAAATGCTCAAACGCTTTGAAAAGCAGCGCTACGGCAAGATAAAGCAAAACCTGCGCAGCCCGCTGTTCATGCGCTTCTCACTGCTCGACCCCGAGCGGATTCTGACCCTCTTTATGCCGCTGGTGCGGCCCGTGTTCAGCTGGGTCGGCGCGCTCATCTGGCTGGTTGTGGTCGGGTACGGTGTTTTCCTGGCCGGTCTGCACTGGCCGCAGTTGACCGAAAACATCACCGACCGTGTCCTGGCGCCCAGCAACCTGGTGATCCTCTGGCTGACCTTTCCCTTCCTGAAAGCATTTCACGAGTTCGGCCATGCCTTTGCCGTCAAGGTGCGCGGCGGGGAAGTGCACGAGATGGGCATCATGCTGCTGGTGTTCAACCCGATTCCTTACGTGGACGCTTCGGCCGCATCGGCCTTTGGCAACAAGCGGGAGCGGGTGCTGGTGGGGGCGGCCGGGATGATCGCCGAAGTTTTTATTGCCGCCCTGGCCCTCTTGCTCTGGACCAGCATCGAGCCGGGACCGGTCCGGGCCGTGGCCTTTAACGTGATCCTCATCGCCGGTGTGTCGACCCTGCTCTTTAACGGCAACCCGCTGTTGCGCTACGACGCTTACTATATTCTCTCCGACCTGGTGGAGATACCGAATCTGGCGCAACGCGGGATTCGCTATATCGGCTACCTGTTCCAGCGCTACCTGCTGGCCGCCAAAGATGCGGAACCGCCGTTTTCCGCCCCCGGTGAACGCGCCTGGTTTGTGGTTTACACCATCGCGGCCTTCTTTTACCGGATCTTTATTTTCACCAGTATTCTTCTGTTTATTGCCGGCAAATTCTTTTTCCTCGGTGTCCTGATGGCCTGCTGGGGAATTTTCAACATGTTTGTCATGCCCCTGGGCAAAATCGTGCGGTTTCTGGCCACGTCGCCCAAATTACGCCGCCGGCGCGCCTGGGCGGTTACGGCCAGCGTGCTGGTTTTGAGTGCTGCCGTTGCGCTGGCCATCCTGGTTCCCGTTCCCCTCGGCACCCGGGCCCAGGGGGTTATCTGGATTCCCGAGCGTGCTTTTGTGCGTGCCGGCACGGACGGCTTCGTGGATCGGCTGGCGGTCGATTCGGGCAGCCCCATTGATGCCGGAGAGCCGGTAATCGAATGCTCCGACCCGTTTCTGCCGGCCGAAATACGGGTGCTGGCCGCCCGCCTGCGGGAGTTAGAGGCCCTTTATGCCACCCACCTGGTAGCGGACCGGGTGCAGGCCAAAATTACCCTGGAAGAAGTCCGGCAGGTCAAGGCCGAACTGGCAGACGCCCGCCGGCGGGCCGATGATTTGGTTATTCGCAGCGCCGCGGCCGGTAAAATCGTGATACCGATGGCCGAGAACCTTCCGGGCCGGTTTGTGCGGCGAGGGGAGCTGCTGGGCTATGTGCTGGACCGTTCGGCCATGATTGCCCGGGTGGTGGTGAACCAGGCCGACGTCGATTTCGTGCGCCAGAAAACCTTGGATGTCAAGGTGCGATTTCCGGAAGAGATTGCCAGGAAAATGCCGGCCCGGTTGCTGCGCGAAGTTCCGGCCGCCACGGATCAGCTGCCGAGCCGAACCCTCAGCCAGGAGGGGGGCGGTGAAATTGCCGTCGATCCGCGGGAGATGCAGGGCCTTAAAGCCTTTCAGAAGCTTTTTTTGTTCGATATCCTCCTGCCGCCGCCGGAGGGGGTTTACCACGTCGGTGGTCGGGTCTATGTGCGCTTCGACCACGGCCGGGAACCGCTGGCATACCGCTGGTACCGGTCGATCAGACAACTGTTCTTAAGAAGATTCAATGTCTAGCGTCACCGTTAAACACGGCATGGTCGGAAAAATCTATCCGGAGCGCGAAGAGCCGCGCCTGAAAAAGGCTGATCGGTTTGGCGCTGCCGTCGGGGGGATTTTTGCGCCCTGGCTGCGGCCCCGGGCGGGCCGCTTTAAGTGGATTGTTGAGGCCGTCAACCGTTGTGCGCCGGAAGTCGAAAAGTTCAGTGACGAACAAATTCTGGCAGCCGGTCGCAGCCTGGCCCAGGACCTGCGGCAGAAAGGCTTCCAACAGAGCCTGGTGGCGCGCGCTTTTGCCCTGGTGCGCGAAGCCGCCGTGCGAACCGTGGATATGCAGCACCGGGACGTTCAGCTGATGGGGGGAGCGGTTTTGCTCAACGGAATGGTGGCGGAGATGGAAACCGGCGAAGGCAAAACCCTGACCGCCACGCTGCCGGCCTGTACCCTGGCCCTGGGCGGCGTGCCGGTGCACATCATCACCGTCAATGACTACCTCGCCCGGCGGGATGCCGACTGGATGGAACCGGTATACCGGGCCCTCGGCCTGACGGTCGGGACCATCATCCACGGCCTGGATCCCAGCGCCCGCCGTAATGCCTACCGCTGTGATGTGACTTACTGTACGAACAAGGAAGTCGCATTTGATTACCTGCGGGACCGAATCGTCCTGTGGGATCGTCCCAGTTTGATCCGACTCCAGCTCGAGCGGCTGGGCGGCGCGAACTCCCGCGCCAATCAACTGGCCATGCGCGGGCTGCGTTTTGCCATTGTGGATGAGGCCGACAGTGTGCTGGTGGATGAAGCCCGCACACCGCTGATCATATCATCGGAGGCCGATGGATTTTTTCATCCCGGTGTCTATCAACAGGCCCTGGCCACCGCCAAGAAACTCGAGCGGGGCAGGGATTTTGCCGTAACCAGCGAACGAACCGTCGAGTTGAACAACCCCGGGAAAAAGCACATTGCGGACGCCGTCTGGACGGATCTGGATCACCCGCTCAACAGCGGCCAGCGCCAGGAGCTGGTACGCCAGGCGCTGGTGGCCCTCTATCTTTTTGACCTGGACAAACACTACCTGGTCAAGGACGGCAAGGTCCAGATCATCGACGAATACACCGGCCGGTTGATGGCCGACCGCTCCTGGGAGCGCGGCCTGCACCAGTTGATCGAGGTCAAGGAAGACTGTGAAATCACCCCGCGCAAGGAAACCCGGGCCCGCATCAGCTACCAGCGCTTTTTCCGGCGCTACCTGGGACTGGCCGGCATGACCGGCACCGCCCGGGAGGTGGCCGGGGAGCTCTGGTCGATTTACCGCTTGCGGGTGGTGACCATTCCCACCGATCGGCCGATGCAAAGACGCATTCTGCCGGACCGGATCTATCCCACTGCCGGGCAGAAATGGGAAACCATTGTAAAAACCATTGCCGCCACAAATCAGAAGGGCCGGCCGGTGCTGGTGGGGAGCCGCTCGGTTGAGGCTTCGGAGCATTTGAGCCGGCTTCTGGAGGAGGCCGGCCTGCCGCACAGCGTGCTGAACGCCAGACAGGATAAGGAAGAGGCTGAGATTATTGTCCGGGCCGGCGAACGGGGGCGCAATACCGTGGCGACGAACATGGCCGGCCGGGGAACGGATATCAAACTTGAACCCGGAGTGGCCGACCTGGGCGGGCTGCATGTCATCGCCACCGAAAGGCATGATGCCCGGCGTATCGATCGTCAGCTTTTCGGGCGCTGCGGGCGCCAGGGAGACCCCGGCAGTGCGGAGGCCATCATTTCCCTTGAAGACGAGCTTGTTGAAGTGTATATTGGCAAATCGCTGCGGTGGACGGCAGCCGCCCTGCTCAGATTCCCGGGCGGCCCCATCGGGCGTCTGCTCGGAAAATTACTGTTATACCGGGCTCAGCACAAGGCCGAAAGGCTGCACGGACGCATGCGGCACGATTTACTAAAAATGGATGAGCAAATAAGCGACTCTCTGGCCTTTTCAGGCCGCTCCGAGTAAAACCGTAAAAAGAGGATTTGCAGATGAAGCTGGCAGGCGGTGTTGTTTTCCATATTTTAATGATTGCGATGCTCTCCGGGTTGGGGTGGGCCGAGCCCAGGGTGCTCGACGGTTTGATAGAACCTTCCCTGGTTGTCAATGTCGGCAGCAGTGTACCCGGAATCCTCAAGACGGTGGGAGTGGAACGGGGAGATATGATCAAAAAGGGTCAGGTGCTGGCCCGGCTGCACTCCGGCGTGGAAAGGGCCACCATGGAACTTGCGCGTGCCCGCACCGAGCTGGTGGCCGCCATCAACGAAAGACAAGCGCAGGTGGATTTCAGCCTGCGCCGGCAGAAGCGGTATGAGGAATTGTACAAGAAAAAAGTGATTTCCTTCGAAAAAGTGGACGAAGCCAGGACCAACAGCGCCATGGCGTTAATGGACCTGGAAGAGGCCAATGAGAACTTGCGTCTTGCCGAGCTGGAGTTGAAACGCTCGATTGAGGTGGTCAGGCGGATGACCATCTACAGTCCGATTAATGGCGTGGTGATGGAACGCTTCCTTTCTCCGGGTGAGTTCGTTGAAGATCAGCCGGTTTTAAAACTGGCCCAAATTCATCCCCTCCATGTCGAAGTCTTTGCGCCGGTGGAACTCCTGGGCACAATTAAAGTCGGTATGCTCGCCGACGTATCGCCGGAGGAACCGGTGGGTCAGGTCTACAAGGCCCGGGTAACGATCGTTGACCAGGTGGTGGATGCGGCCAGCGGCACATTTGGTGTGCGCCTGGAACTGCCCAACCCCAAATACCGGCTGCCGGCCGGTCTAAAGTGCAGGGTGACCTTCCACAAAAATTAAATAGCATCACCGATTTTACTCACCTTGGGGCCTGTATTTACGGTCAGAGGACTTTTTTGCCGCGCAACGCGAGTTCTTTTTCGACCCGGGGGAGATCCGCCCATTCGGTGGGATGCTGCTGCAATCTTTTCAGCAGTACCGTCTGCATGTGAGGCACCAGAAACTTCTGCCATTTTAAAACAACCCGGGGATTTTTCAACCAGGCGAGTATCTTTTTGGCGCCTTGCACCGTCAGCGGGTGGCGGTCATCCGGGAGGGATTGCTTCAGCCTCTTGGAAATGGAGGGATTGCGGGCAAAATTTTCTGCATTTTCAGATAACCGCTTCGTCTGGTTGAGCATGATCATCAGCACGGTTGCCAATTCATCCGCGGTGGCTTTTTGGGCGGCCCTGGAATGATTCCATTGAGTCAGCAGAACGCGGCTGACCTCATGGAATATGGAAAAGCTCAAGGCGTCCATGGCCTTTTGTTTGTGGCCCAGGCTCCTGTAAAGTATTTGGACATATTCTGCACAAAGTATCACCCCCGAGCCTTCATCAAATGCGCGCGAATTGCGGCACTGCGCAACACCCATGGGGAAAGATTTGAAAATAAATAAGCTGTGGAATTTCCGTTCGAATTCGCCCAGGAGCTTGTCGGCAGCATTTATCTCGTCCGGACCGCTGCGGGAGGCCATAATCGTAACGGTCACGGCCCGACGACGTTTTCCAGAACGGTTGTAAAACACCAGGAAGTAGTTATCGCTTTCAGGGATGGATACCGAGAACGAAAGCCGTTTATCGACCCGACCCTTGAACAGGGGGCGGCGCGCATCGCGAAACCGTTGGTAATCTTTCGTGTTTGTCAGCACCACCTCGCTC
>JAIVWI010000179.1:0-5902 GCA_048636595.1 Oceanospirillum sp.
GCCATATAGAGGATGGCCCCGAAATACAGGTAGACAGAGAGCATGCCCACGCCAAGACGGAAGCGGTCGGACACAGACAGGCGCACCCGCCGCATCTTATCGGTGCTCTGGAACCCGTCACGCACGTAGTGGCCCGCCGCGCCGCCGTGGTGCATGGTCAGTGTTTCGTGGAATGTCCCCGAGATGCAAATGACGTCTTCCGCACCGTCTTCCGGCCCATCGGCCGTGTCCAACTGGCGGATGACGATCTTGGTCCCGTAAGCGATGATGTGGGTACTTGGCTCTTGTGCTACCCACTCGTCCTCCACTACACGACTCACCTCTTGCCCATCTTCATAGCGCACCCGAATACGCCGTTGCAGTACGCCATCGCAGATTTTCTGCGCGCCTGCCCGCAGCACCACCGTGAACTGGGCGACTTTTACCAGCGCAAGCGCGACCTGTTTTGTGAAGTCATGGCGCCGTCACATTTCAGCTTGATTCCATCGGGCGGAACTTACTTCCAGCTGGCCGATTACAGTGCGATCAGTAATGAGTCCGACACGGAATTCGCTACCCGCCTGACTCGTGAACACAAAGTGGCCGTTATCCCGATCTCGGTGTTTTACAGGAATCCGCCGGACCAGCGGGTTGTCCGCTTTTGTTTTGCCAAGCATGACGATACGCTGCGTGAGGCGGCGGAGAGGCTGGTGAAGGTGAGGGGGCTACTGTAAGAGGTCGCTTGCGGCCGACCTGTAAGAGTTTAATTGTGTACGATTTTTTTAAATCAATCGGCCGCAAGCGACCTCTTACACCACCTTGCGCTGCTCGATTGAGCTCAGTTGGCAGTAGAGGTCGTCATTGGCAAGGATCGCTTCCAGGCCATCGGCCAGGATGCCGGCCCACTTACGCGCGCCGTCCGTATCGCTGACAAGGTCCTGGCGCACTTCGATGCCCATGTGGGGCAGGCCGGCGGGTTCGGCGTGATGGTCTATGGTGAAATCGTTGGGGTGGCGTCCGGAATAAGGCTCATTGTCGCCGATGCAGATCTCTTCCACCTGGTTGAAATAATCGATCAGAGGTTGCGGAATCCGCGGATCCTTGTCCCACAGGATGCCGATATGCCATGGCCGCACGACGCGGTCGAACACGGGTGTGCAGGTGTGGACGGATATCATGGCGGGCACGATGCCTCGCTTCTTGAAGGCGTTGAGCTTATCCGTTATGGCATCGTGATAGGGTTTGAAAAAGGACTGCACACGCAGGGCCTTCTGGGTTTCATCCAGGCCGATATTGCCGGGAATGGCAATGCCGTCACTCAGTTCGGTAAATGCCGTGGGGGCGTCCAGCTTGCGGTTGGGGTCGACAATCAAGCGGGAAAAGCCTGCCAGTACAGCCTGGGCGTCGAGCCGGTCGGCCAGGAAACGCGTCAGCATGTCTGAACCAATATCCCATGCCACGTGCTTTTCCACCACCCAGTCGGCCAGGCCCAGTTGGTTCAAGCCAGCCGGGAAAAACGGGCTGGCGTGGTCGGCCACCAGCAGCACCGGCGCCTTGCCGTGGTCGTTGTATGTCATGAAAGGCGGTGGGTCGCCGGGGCCTATCAAGGGGTATTCACCATTGATGCCCGGGTAGTTCTGGAAATGTGTATAGCCCGGTATTTTTGTTTTGCTCAAAGCCTGTCCTTTTATGTCATTTCTCTTCAAGCGCTTTTTCCAGCGCGTCGCAGACCGTTTTCAGCACCTTGATCCGGCCGTATCGTTTATTCTCGTTTTCGACCAGGACCCAGGGGGATTTCTGCACCGAAGTCTGCTGTATCATTTTGTGCACGGCAAAAGCGTATTCATCCCATCTTTCGCGGTTTCTCCAGTCCTCATCGCAAAGTTTCCAGCGTTTGTACGGGGTATCCTCGCGGGACTTGAACCGCCTTAATTGCTCATCTTTGCTGATGTGCATCCAGAATTTGAGCAAGACGGTGCCATGCTCGATCAACTGGTCTTCAAAGTCATTGATCTCGGCAAAGGCCCGGCGCCATTCATCATCGCCCGCAAACTGTTCAATGCGTTCGACCAGCACGCGGCCGTACCAGCTGCGATCGAAAATTGTCATCCGTCCGGCCCGGGGAATGCAATTCCAGAATCGCCACAGGTAGTGATACGAGTTTTCCACATCCGTCGGTGCGGCAAAGGGGTAAACCTTGTAATTGCGGGCATCCAGCGCTTGCGTGACCTGGCGGATCGCGCCGCCTTTACCGCCGGCATCCGGGCCTTCAAACACCAGGATGGTGGTTAGTTTTTTCTGCATGGCCTGTTGGTTGAGCCCGGCCAGCCTGGCCTGGCAGACAGCCAGTTCCTCGCGGTATTCTTTCTTGCCAAGGGACAGGGAAAGATCCAGTTTATCCATGACGGTTTTGATCTTGCTGCCATTACCGTTGGCGGCAGACTGCATGGCTCTTTCATGAACTTCCCGGCGCATTTCCACCAGGTATTTCTGCCGGAACTGTTCTTTCACCAGGTGACGCTCGAGCCTCTGCTGGAAAATTTCACCGACGCGCAGGCTGCGGAAATAAAAATCCTCGCCTTCGATGATCTCCCAGGGGGCGTAGCCGGTATTGGTATGTGTAATTATTTTTTCCGCCGCTTCGATGAAGCGGTCATACATTTCCCAGTGCTTCCAGTCATCGGGCGACATGCGCCAGCTTCTCAAGGGGTCGTTTTCCAGCAGTTCAAGGCGCTTTTTCTGAACATCGCGACTGATATGCATCCAGAACTTGAGCACCATGGCGCCGTCATCCGCCAGCGCTTTTTCAAAGTTATTGATCCGATCCAGTTCTTGCGTGAACTGATCCGGTGACAATTTTCCGTATACGAAATTGAGCAGGGGGAGTGAGTAACGGCCGCTCAGGTGAATGCCGATCTGGCCATTGGGCGGCAGGAATCGCCAGAAGCGCCAGAACTTGGGTCTTTCCGCTTCTTCATCGGATGCTTCACTGTATGCGTGGGTGACGATCCAGCGCGCATCCATCCATTTATTGAGCAGGTTGGTGGAAGTGCCTTTTCCCGCACCCCGAACACCGGCGAAATCCAGGATGACCGGAAACCTGCCTTCGCTTCTCAGGCGTTGCTGCAAGGCAAGAAGATTCTCGCGCAGGATCAGCTCCCGTTGCTTGAATTCACTCTTGGAAACTTTCTGTCCTAATTCCGCAGTCTGGAACATGGATGGCCCACTTATTTTATTGCGGCTTAAGATAGCATATCTGCAGGGCAATTCCGGTGCTTCACGTCAAGCTTGCCTCAATCATCATAAAACACGGATAATTCAATGCACGGTTCAGAGTTAACCACGCCGGGAGTGTTATTCCGGCCCAGGGAAAGAAATTGAAAACCATTGTCGTCAATGAAAGAGAAAATGAGCGGGTCCCGTTTCTTCGGGGAATCCTGACCCGTAGCCTGTTGGATGCCGGCCTTGCTTTTGAAGATGCTTTTGAAATGGCATCCACGGTTCGTGATCACCTGGCCGACATTCCTGAAATTGCATCTGATGAATTGCGCCAACGCGTATCGCGATTGTTGCAGGAAAAGGGGGACGAAGAAGTCCTGGAACAGTATCGTCTGCCGGCGGTGGCGCCATCCAGGATCCTGGTCATCAACCTGAGTGACGAGGTAAGCGCGTTTTCGCGTGGCCGGCACGCAAGGCATCTGCAATCCAGTGGAATGCGTGCCGAAAAAGCAGAGCAGACAACGGCGCTGATTTATGACCAGTTGATTGCAACTGGCATCAGTTCCATTACAACCAGTGAACTCGGCTATCTGACCTACCTGTGTTTGCAGCAGGAAGTCGGGAAAAAGGCCGCAAAGCGCTACCTGGTTTGGTCGGAATTCCAACGCAGCAGCAGGCCGCTGGCCTTGCTGATCTGTGGCACCGTGGGTACCGGCAAAAGCACAATCGCCACGGAAATTGCCCATCTGCTTGAAATTACTCGCATCCAGTCCACGGATATGCTGCGGGAAGTGATGCGCATGATGGTTTCCAAGCGCTTGTTGCCCGTGCTGCATGCGTCCTCTTTTAACGCCTGGAAGTCCCTGCCGGTTCAAGGTGGGAACGAGCGCGACCGCGACCAGCTGATTGCCGAGGGTTACCGCAGCCAGGTCGAGTTGCTGGCCGTACCCTGTGAGGCGGTATTGCAACGCGCAGTGGAAGAATGCGTTCCCATCATCCTGGAAGGTGTTCATGTGCATCCGGACCTGCTGGCTCGCGCCCCGAAGGATTCGGATGTCATCACGGTCCACATCACGCTGGCCGTCCTCAAGTCAAAGGAACTCAAGTCTCGATTGCGTGGCCGGGGCGTAGAGGTGCCCCAGCGGAGAGCAAAAAGGTATCTGAATAATTTTGACTCCATTTGGAGTCTCCAGTCATTCCTCCTGTCAGAAGCTGACCGCTGCGACGTCCCCATCATCCCCAACGGAGACAAGGAGAAAACCGTTCTCCAGACCATCCAGCAGGTCAATGTGGAATTGGCCAGGCACTTCACGGGGACACCGGAGCAGATATTTGGTGGCGTTGTCGGTAAAATTAAAGAACAGGCTGAAATTTCTTCCTGGCGCGAAATCGCCCCCCTGTTACGCGATTTATCACGGCCTTGAACCAGGGCCTGTTAATGCTTGCCGTGCATGAAAGGCTGACGAGGAGCTCTGCTTGACTGATTCACATCATAAATGCGTATTGCTGATAATAGATGGCCTGGGTGATCTGCCGGTACCTGAACTCGACGGCAAGACCCCACTGGAAGCAGCCTCCACACCGGTGCTTGACCGCCTCGCGGCTGGAGGCCTTTACGGACTGGTAGACCCGATCATACCCGGTGAGATTCCCAACACCCATTCAGGCGCAGGGATGTTGCTGGGCCTGTTGCCCGAACAGGCCGGTCGTTTGAAGCGCGGCCCGGTGGAAGCCTCCGGGGCAGGCCGGGTCCTGATGGCAGGAGAGATTGCGGTTCGCGCCAATTTCGCCACCCTTGAAACCCGTAATGAGGCGCTATGGGTTACAGATCGCAGGGCAGGGCGAATCACTTCAGGCCCGGATGAACTGGCGGCTTTGCTGACGGATGTCGATCTCGGCGACGACGTGCATGCAAACCTGGTGGCAACCGACCAGCACCGCGGTGTCCTGGTGCTGTCGGGCCCCGGGCTGGATGCTTCAGTCAGCAACACGGACCCGGGTGACGGGGTCATGCCCGCCGCGTTGAAACTTTGCCGGCCATTGAGCCCGGAAGCTGAATTGACGGCGGAAAAAATTAACCGTTTTGTCAATGAGGCTTACCGGCGTCTGGTTGACCATCCCATCAATATCGCCAGGGTTAGCGAGGGCAAACCGCCCGCCAATGGGCTGATTACACGCGGTGCGGGTGCGCGATTCAGCCTGGACAATATCCTGCACGCCCACGGAATCAATGCAGCAGTAGTATCGGGTTGCAACACGGTGCGGGGCCTGGGCCGTATTTTTGGTTTCGATACGGTTTCAGATCCCCGATTCACGGCTGCGCTGGATACCGATTTGAAGGCCAAGGTAGCGGCAGTGCAATCTGCGCTTCGAGATCACGATATGGTTTATCTACATGTCAAGGCGCCGGATATCTGTTCCCATGATCGCAATCCGCTGGCCAAGCGTGATTTTCTGCAGCGACTGGATGCGGCGTTGGCGCCGTTGCTGGAAACGGAGGCAATAATCGCAATTGCCGCGGACCATACGACGGACAGCAATTCGGGCTTTCACACCGCCGACCCGGTTCCTGCCCTGATCAGTCAACCGGGATCTGGGCAGTCTTCCTCCCCGGTTAATTTTGCCCCGGTGAAATTTGGTGAAGCAGCCTGCAGGCAGGGCAATATGCCCCGCCAACTCAGCAATCAATTCCTGCTAAAGCTCA
>JAIVWI010000180.1:0-5892 GCA_048636595.1 Oceanospirillum sp.
TGGCGCCCAGGTTACGGGACTCGGAGTCGTATTGGACGTTACTGGACAGGACGAGGTCCGGAGTGAAGGCGTAGACCACCTTGAACCGCCACAGATCGAGTGTGAAATCCCCCTCGGGAAGTTTCCCGATGTCCCTCTCGGCTCGCAGTTCGAGTTGAAGGTGACCCGCTGGCGTGGTGTACGTGGCGAATCCTTCCACCTGGGTCATCGAACCGGAATAGAAATCACCGAACCAAACCGATGCGCCAAGCTGCCATGCACGGAAGTTGGATGTACTGCCCTCGACCCGGTAGCGCGTGAAATTGTAGTCGCCGGCAGGGATGATGACGCCTTCCGCGATCTCGAAATCTTCATCGAGCCGTTCGAACTCCGGCATGATATTGGCTTCGATGTGTGCACCGGACTGGGTCCGTGCATTGAACGGTGCGGTGAAAATCCGCCACGACTGGGTGCGTCCATGTTCGTCCTGGATGTAGCGCGGGAAGAATTCAAAAAAGAACTGACGCACCCAGCTGAATTTTTCACCCTGTGGGCGTGGCTGGTAGGAAAAGCCTGTCTGATACCAAAGCGTGCCCGGGCGGGGCAGGAAACCCAGGGCAGGGTCGAGCCCGCTGCCAAATTTCTTGACGATTGCGAACGCATCCCAGAGGTCGTTGGGGTAGTCCACTTTAAAGCCCCAGCCGGAGCGACTGCCTTCGGGGGTATCCCCGCGGCTTGCCGCGGCCCAGCCTCCCACCGAGAAGTTCTTGTCTCCCCCAAGGCTGGACGTGCGCCACAGCCAGTCGACGCCACCCAGTGAATTATCGCGTTGGCCTTCAGGGTCACCATCGGTGGCAATGGCGCCCAGCGTCAGGTGTTCATTCACGTCGTAAGTGACCCGGCCGGAGAAGAGTTTCGTTTTTTCCGTGAACTCCGTCTGGTCTGCCTGCACGGCCAGCGCCGCCATTCCCCAGCGGCCTACCCGGCCGAGCAGTTTCACCCCGCCGAGCAGGGGAACCTTCTCACCCTCGTACAAGCCGACCCTGCGCGAAAAGAAGGGAATGAAATCGTGACCGAGACCGACCCCGAATTCAAAGATATCCGAGCCCTCCAGGAAAAACATGCGTTTTTCCGGAAAGAAAAGGGGGAAGCGGGTGAGGTTAACCTGGCGGCTATCAACTTCGGTCTCGGCGAAATCCGGGTTGATGGTGAGGTAGCCCGTGAGATCACCGGTAATGTTCCAGGCCAGGTCTCCTCCGGCTTCGCCACCAAACGATTGCTCGTCGTTATCGTAATCTTTTTCATAGCGCAGCAGGCCGTACGGAGTGATGGACAGGCCCAGGCCCTGACGCAGGCCGCCGACGCCAGCCATGCGCCCTGCCCGCTGCAGGTCGAAGAAATGTGCGTTAAGCGTGGTGCCACTCCAACGCAGGGTGGTCAGGGCCCGCGCGACATAACGCTGGACATTGAAGCCCCACTGATCCTGCCCCCAGGGGAAGCGGAGCGTCTGCGCCGGGATGCGAATCTCGACAGTCCAGCCACTGTCGGTGCGCCGGGTGGCAGCATCCCAGATCCCGTCCCAGTCTGTAGACATCGCTTCCGGGCCGGAAATGAGCCCATCCGTACGCGCAGCTGCCGCATTAATCTGGAAGTAGTAGCCGCGCCGCCCCTCGGTGGTCGGATCCAGCACCACTGCAACCGAATCATCGCGGCCCTGATCGCCGTCGCGTTGCATGGTATGAATCGCAATCCGGGAAGGTTCGGGATCGCGGCAGGTGAACGCGATGTAGAGCGCGCTGCTGTCCACAAGTATCCGCACCTCTGTTGTAAACGGAGTGGCGCCACCCGGCTGCGGATCCTGCTGGGTCAGGTCCGCGATTACACCCGTCTGTTGCCAGGCAGGCTCATCAAGTATCCCGTCCAGGCGGATTGCTTGTTCCGTAGAACCTGCTTCAACCGTTTCCGCTGCGGCATCGGGAGCAAAAACCACAACGAGAACGGCAATGAGCAGCGTGAATATACGGAGAAACGCCAACAGAGCTCTGAACATGAGTGCTGGATATCATGAAACGAAAGAGCTGCTCTTGACCGAAGTCTACCTGACGCAAATCTTTCCAGACGAAGGCAAACCCACACCCGCAAGCGTCTACTCCGGCAATGAATCGATAATTTTCCGGTAACGCGGGTGGTCGCGCAGGGAATCCAGTTCGGAGTCGTTTTCAATCCAACTGCGCGACTGAATCGAGTTCTCCAGCAAATCCAGCGATCTGTCTGTTTCGCCAATCGTGGCAAAGAAGCAGGCCGTGTTGTAGCGCGTCGATGCATCGCCGGGGGACAGGGCCAGGGCGCGCTCTGCCCATTCTATGGCGCGGTCCGTTTCGCCCAGTGTTGCCAGCCCGCTGGTTCCCAGGTAATAGGCCCGGGGATTGTCGGGGTAATCTTCGAGATGCCGCTTTACCCGTTCAATACCCAATTGCGCAACGTGTCTGGCCCCCGCCTCATCACCCTCCATATCATAGCCCTGGATGGCCATCAGGGGGCTTTCCCAATTTTCGGGGTCGAGTTCAGTCGCTTTGGCGTAATATTCACGGGCCTTGTTCAGCCGTCCCTTCAAGTGCGCGGCCCGGCCGCAATAGTGGTAGGCGCGGGCCAGCCGGGGGTCAATTTCCAGCGCCTTGAAGAAGTCACTTTCCGCCTCTGAATAATCCAGCTTCGCCAAGCGGCTGAACCCACGCGCCATATAACTTTCCGCGCGTTCGGGCGCGAGTTTCAATGCCTGCGCCGCGGCATCTTCAGATATTTGGCGGGCATCGTCCCCCCCGGAATTGAAAAGGGCCTGCTCGGCACTGATTTCGGCGAGCCCGATCCATGCACGCACGAAAAGCGGATCAAGTTCGACCGCCTTTTGAAACAAAGAGATGGCGCGCGTACTGTCTTGCGAAACCATGGTCATCATGTAACCCCGTGCGCGCAGAAAGTACTCATAAGCCTTCGCATTCCTCGTTGTCGGGTCAGACCTGACACCGGCGCCCAGCTTCAGTTTGAGCACTTCGAGGATGCGGGCCGCGATGTCGTCCTGTATGGCGAAAATATCGTCAAGTTCGCGATCATAAGTATCGGACCACAGGTGCGAATCGGTGGCCACTTCGATCAACTGGGCGGTTATTCGCACCTTGTTGCCGGATTTGCGTACGCTGCCTTCCAGCACGTGCGCCACGTGCAACTTCTCACTCACCGCCGCGAGGTCGAGATCTTTGCCCTTGAAGGCAAAACAGGAAGTGCGCGAAGCAACCCGCAGATCGGGAATACTCGTGAGTACGTTCAACAATTCCTCGGTAAGCCCGTCGCAGAAATGTTCCTGATCACGCTCAGCACTGAAATCCGGAAATGGCAATACCGCTATGGACTGACCACCGTTGTGGCCCGGGGCCGTAGCCGGTTCAACGGCCTTTTTTGCTGCCGTGATATTCTGATCATGTTCAGCTTCACCGGTGCGTTGAATACCCTCAGGGGTGACATCGAAAACCCAGGCCAGCACCAGCGCCACCGGAAAGCCCATGGCCAGCAGGCCCAGGGCCAGGGTAATCGACCAGTCGGGCAGACCCAGGGCTGGAAATATCACGTCGGCAAGCTGTAAAACCACCCATGCGATCACCAGATAAGCGATGCCTACCTTGATGACGTGACGTTTGCCCAGATCACGGAAGAACCCTTTCATTTACGCATTATAGGGAAATTTGCATAAAAAACACCGAGATCGGCTAAAATTTCACACACGAAGATTGGCAATTTAAAACAGGCGTAAATCAGCATGGCATCAGAAACACCGAAGCAGGACCAGGCGCTTCTTATCGCCGACACTGCCAGCGGCATCTTCTGCCGGCCGGGTTGTTCGTCAGGCAGTACCGGTAACAAACAGCAGCGAGAGTTCGAATCCGCCCGTGAAGCCCTGGCCGCCGGGTTCCGGCCTTGCGCCAGGTGCAAACCGCTGCAATCCAGCACGGAAGATCCATCCTGGCTGGATGCCCTGATGGATGCGGTTGATAAGGATCCTGCAAGGCGCTGGCACGATCAGGACCTCAATGGCAAGAGCATGGATGCTCCAGCCGTCAGGCGATGGTTCATCGCAAACCACGGGCTGACATTCCATGCTTACACACGCCTGAGGCGCCTGGGACTGGCGCTGCGCCAGATTCAGCACGGCGCACCTGTTACTGAAACTGTGGTTGCCCTTGGTTATGATTCGGAAAGTGGCTATCGCGAAGCGTTTAGCCAGGTGTTTGGCAATCCTCCATCAGCCGTGGACCGCGAATCCTGTATCTGGATCAACCGGGTTGCCACACCGCTGGGCTCGATGATCATGGGTGTATCGGATCAGGGTTTGTGCCTGCTGGAGTTTGCCGAACGACGCATGCTGGACACGCAACTCAAACGCTTGAGGCAGAGAATGGGCCGCGTGTTCCTGCCGGGTGATCACCCCTTGATGCAGCAGGTGAAGACCGAACTGGATGATTACTTCGACAACAACCTGCAGCAATTCACCACGCCCATCGAGGCTCCGGGGACGGAGTTCCAGGAGTCGGTCTGGCAGGCGCTGCTGCGCATTCCTTACGGTGAAATGCGCAGTTACGCCGCCATCGCTGAAGAAATCGGTCTGCCCACCGCAGTGCGGGCCGTCGGGCGCGCCAACGGCGACAATCGCATCGCCATCATCATTCCCTGTCACCGTGTGGTCGGCTCCGACGGCGAACTCACCGGTTACGGCGGCGGCCTGTGGCGCAAAAAATACCTGCTCTCACTGGAGCAGGCGCAATCCTTCCACCTATCCTGATGTAAGAGGTCGCTTGCGGCCGAAAGGCTGGTCGCGCCCAAGGACGCTCCTACAAAAACTGTAAGAGGTCGCTTGCGGCCGAAAGGCTGGTCGCGCCCAAGGACGCTCCTACAAGAACTGTAAGAGGTCGCTTGCGGCCGAAAGGCTGGTCGCGCCCAAGGACGCTCCTACAGCTAAGCCATATAGCGGGATAACAATTCAACACAAGGGTGGAAAATGGACGTAATCGTCATCAATGGCGGCAAGGCTTTGGCAGGTACTGTGGCAACCAGCGGCGCGAAAAATGCGGCGCTGCCGTTGCTGTTTTCCTCACTGCTCGCTGAAGGCGTACACACATTCAACAATGTGCCGCAACTGAACGACATCGACTCCACGGAACTGCTTCTCAATCACCTCAATTGTGCAACCCGGAGGGTTGGAAACCAGTTAAAGGTCGTCGTAAACAGGCCCGGCAGCTTCGTCGCCCCGTATGACATCGTCCGTAAAATGCGCGCCAGCATCCTCTGCCTGGGTCCCTTGCTGGCCCGTTATGGCAGGGCGAAGGTGAGCCTGCCTGGAGGCTGTGCAATTGGCTCCCGCCCGATCAATTTGCACATTGAACCCTTGCTTCAACTCGGCGCCGATATCGAGATCGAAAATGGCTACGTGATTGCGCAAGCCAGTAAACTGGTGGGTGAGCGCATCGTATTCGAAAAAGTCACGGTGGGCGGCACCGAAAATATCATGATGGCGGCGACGCTTGCCCGTGGGACCACGGTGCTTGAGAATGCGGCCATGGAGCCGGAAATTGCCGATCTTGCCCATTGCCTGAGGAAAATGGGCGCCCGGATTGAAGGTGAAGGCAGCAGCGTAATCACCATCGAAGGTGTCGATGAACTTCATCCCTGTGAACACACAGTGATACCTGACCGGATTGAAGCGGGGACCTTGCTGATATCCGGGGCCATCACGGGGGGCGATGTCCGGGTTGAGCGGTGTGTTCCCGGCGACATCCAGGCACTGATCATGAAAATGCGTGAAAGCGGATTTGATCTTGAAACCGGTGAAGACTGGGTGCGGGTCAAGCCCTGCGATGAATGGAC
>JAIVWI010000181.1:0-5861 GCA_048636595.1 Oceanospirillum sp.
ACTTCGCCCTGGACCTGTACCAAAACAAAAAAGATTGGAAACGGGTAGTCAGCAACGGCATGGCAAAAGACTATTCCTGGGACCAGCAGGGACATCTATACGAAGAATTATTCTATCGCCTGGTTAAGGCTTAGCTAGCCAGCAACGTTGTGTACACCTTATTCGTGAAAAATGCCGTGCCATCAAGCGGAGGCGGTTAGCTGTCTTCAGGACACGCTCGAGACATCCCTGTGCGCTAATCGGCTGTTCCCGACAGCCGATTGTCCTGAAGACAGCTAACCGCCTCCGCTTCCGAACGTTGGGTTGCTTCATTCGCATGCTGTCCTGCAACCAGCTACCCGATCTCTCCCCCTGGCACGCCCCCCGGTTCCAATCGCAAACAAGGAATATTCCTGAAAGGCGGGTTAGTTGGCCTGTCTCATGGTGCTGGCGTCACCGGAGTCCGGCTGGCTGTGTGTATCATCAACCGGTTGATCCAGCACTGCTGGCGCAGGGACGCCGATCAGGCGGTACAGGGATTTGAGTTGAAGGCGGAACAGTTCGTCGAAAGCCGGGCCGTCCTGGGCTCTGCCTTCCTCGCCCAGCCACCAGAACCAGTCGGAACTTTCGCAAATGGACAACTGCTCCAACACTTGTTCCACGGGGAGTAGACCTGCGTGGTCTCCGGCAATCGCTTTATCGACTGCGTGCCTGGCGTCGATCAGCCTTTCCCAGGCGCGGTTCTTGGCGGGATGGCCGATCCAGACCGAGAAGTTGCCGTACACCCAGCTTCCGGCAGTCAGCCGGGGCAGGGGCTGCAAGGGGACTCTTTTTATTACATCGGAGAAGGTAGTGAGCCGGAATCGTGGGTGGCTGGCCAGGCGTTGGTACAGCATGGACAGGAATTCCCTGCCATTTTCAGGATAGTATTCCCAGGCATTTTCGCCATCCATGATGATGCTGACGGTGGGGTCGCTGTTGCCCTGGGTGTTGGCATGATCCAGTGCTTGTTCCAGCCGGAAAACCAGGTCATTCACCGCATCTGCGGCCTGCCACTGCGAGTAGGAAAAGCCGATGAGGTCCGCCAGTTCATCGTCACGGAAAATACAAGCCAGGTGTTTTCCGTCCCTGTCTTCTGCTGGTGCCGACCATAGCCGGTGTTGCGGGCTTTCATGATGGTCATCACCCAGGCTGTTGCGCAGCACGTTGGTGCCGCTGGCGGTCCACTTGAAACCGTGATTTCGAAGCAGTTCCAGGGTCCGCTCACTTAGCGCCCCTTCGGAGGGCCAGCAACCAGCCGGCCGGAAGCCAAAGTGATGCTCGAAATAGTCGATAGCGTGCTGCAGGTGCCAGTTACATCGCGCCTCGCCGCCAGGGTAGGAGTCAGCCGGCAACTCGACGTCAGGCATGGCTTCCCTGGCGCTGGAGAAATCCAGCAACAGGGGGAGTATCGGATGCGACCAGGGCGTTACGGACAATTCGACCTGGCCGGATTCAGCCAGCCGCCGGTAGCGTGGCAGAATATTTGCGATCTGTTGGCCGATCAGCGCCAGTAGTTCATGCCGGTCCTGCAGGCTGAAACCACCCGCCTGCTCCATCATCCGGCCGGCCAGTGGTGACTCATTTCTCATGAATTCACCCATCCAGGCCAGGCAGTACCAGGCCAGGAGGTCGGTCATATCGCCCTGTTCCGGCAGCCTGCCGGCGTCCAATGCCTGTTCCGCCAGGTGACAGAGATGGTCATAGGGCGCAAAGCGCTGCCGCATATTGACGTCATGGGCCCTCAGGCATGACCGGACCAGCGCCTCTTTCTCCGCATTTCCTTCCGGCAACAAGCCACCCAGGGCATCGAGTATGTGGTCTTTACTCGCTTTACCGCTGTCCAGCAAGCGCCTGATCAGGCGGGTATAGTCATCGATTTGCACCATAAGATGCGGTGAAAAATTCACCACGGCACGGGCATCCGGCACCGCTTCGATGTGCGCCGCCATATCGGTGTAATCCTTGATGGCATGCAGCCAGGTCCAGGGCCGGGTGTAAATGTCATTACAGCGGTACTGCGGCTGGTGCATATGCCAGCACAGCACCACGTTGAGCTTGTTCTGGTGCATTGGTTTTTGTTTTTCCCAGGGATTTATTCGAGTTCTATTATGGGGCTTTAATTACAGCATGTGGGGGCAGACCAATACAATACCTTCCTCGGTTACCGTAAATCGCCGGGCGTCATCTGCGTGGTCCTCCCCAATGACCGTGTTATCCGGAATCCGGCAGCGTTTGTCGATGATGGCCCGGCTGATGCGGCATTTTTTGCCGATATGAGCTTCCGGCAGAACCACGGTCCGCAAGAGTTCCGAGCCTTCGTGCACATGGACACTGGAGAACAGCAGCGATTGGTTCACGCTGGCGCCGGAAACGATACAGCCCCCGGAAACCATGGAATTGGTGGCCCTGCCGGTGCGGCCCGGGTCATCGAGGATGAATTTAGCCGGCGGCAGTTGTTCCTGGTAAGTCCAGATCGGCCATTGGGAATCATAGAGATTCAATTCCGGGCGCACATAAATCAATTCCAGGTTGGCCCGGTAGTAAGCATCAATGGTGCCCACGTCCCGCCAGTAACTTTGTGCCCGTGTTTTTACATCGTGGAAGGGGTAGGCGAATACCTGGCAGTCCCTGATGCTGTCGGGGATGATGTTTTTACCGAAATCGTGATCGGAATCAGGGTCGGCGGCGTCGGCTTCCAGTGTTTCGATCAGGAATTCGCGATTGAATACATAGATACCCATGGATGCCATGGCGGCTTCCGGGTTGCCGGGAACCGGTTGAGGGTTGACGGGTTTTTCATCGAAACGAATGACCCGGTGCTCCTCGTCGAGCGTCATTACGCCGAAGCCGGTTGCTTCGTGCAGGGGGACCTGGATCACGCCTACTGTAATGTCTGCATTATTCTCCGTGTGGAAAGCGATCATCGGGCCGTAGTCCATTTTGTAGATATGATCGCCTGCCAGGATGAGTACATGTTCCGGGCCATGTTCCCGGATCAGGTCCAGGTTTTGGTAGATCGAATCGGCTGTACCCTTGTACCAACTCTCATCCACCTGTTGCTGGGCCGGCACGATCTGGATGAATTCGCCGAATTCACCCCGCAGGTAGCCCCAGCCGAGCTGTACGTGCTGGATCAGTGAATGGGCCTTGTACTGGGTGAGTATAAAAACCTGCCTGATGCCCGAGTTGACGCAATTGGAGAGAGGAAAATCGATGATTCTGAATTTACCGCCAAAGGGTGTCGCAGGTTTTGCCCGGATTTCGGTCAGGGCGCCGAGCCGCGATCCACGGCCTCCGGCCATGATCATGGCCATCGTGCTGCGGGTCAGGCGGCTGACAAATCGGCCTGATTTTTTTTGGTACATTCAACACCTCACACATGCAAATGCCGCGTGGCGACTGGAACCGGATATGATACATTCATGATACGTTTATCCACATGACAAAACAGCGAAAATCACGGGGATATCCCAATTAAGTCAAGTAAATCGAATATCGAGCTGTCTGAAATTCTGAGTCTTGCGGAGGGGAGCCATGGCGATCCATTCTCTGTTCTTGGACGTCATGCCTGTAACGGAAAGGAAATATTCCGTTGTTTCCTGCCGCGCAGCCGGAATGCCTGGATCGAGGATGAAAAGAATCCGATGAGCAGGGTGGGGGATTCAGACCTGTTCGAATTCCAGGCTGAACCCGGTGCAATTTCTGCCCACTACCGCATCATTCGCGAGGATGACAGCGGTTATCGTCACATAAATCACGATCCCTACAGTTTCTGGTCCATGCTGAACCCGGATGAAATGGAGGCGTTCAACCAGGGTGAACACCGTTGCGCACAAAATTTGCTTGGCGCCCGGCGGCATTCAGAAGATGGTGTAGAGGGTGTCATTTTTGCTGTCTGGGCGCCCAATGCCGAGCGGGTCAGTGTCGTTGGTGATTTCAATGGCTGGGATGGCCGCTGTCACCCGATGCGCAGGCACGTATCACAAGGCATCTGGGAACTGTTCATACCGGGCCTGCAACAGGAACGTTACAAGTATGAAATCCGCAATGCCCGAACCAGCGATATCTGCTTGAAGACAGATCCCTACGCAAGCGCCTGTGAATACCGGCCCGATACCGCCAGCCTGGTGCCTCAGGAGGTTGGCCACGGCTGGCTTGACGGCGATTGGATGAGGCAGAGAACTGCGGGCGATTGGGGCAGCAAGCCCATGTCGGTCTATGAAGTTCACCTGGGTTCGTGGCGGCGTTTACCGGATGGCAGTTTTATGGGTTACCGGCAATTGGCGCAGGAGTTATGCGCCTACGTCAAGAACCTGGGTTTCACCCACATCGAACTAATGCCGGTGATGGAACACCCGCTGGATGAATCCTGGGGCTACCAGGTTACCGGGTATTTTGCACCGACCAGCCGCTTTGGCAATCCAGATGATTTCCGGGCTTTTGTTGATCATTTTCACCAGAATGGGATTGGCGTGTTGCTGGACTGGGTTCCTGCCCATTTCCCGAGAGATGAGCATGCACTGGCCGCCTTCGATGGCGAGGCGCTTTACGAGTACCACCATCCACTCAAAGCAGAACACCGTGACTGGGGAACGCTGGTGTTCAACTACGAACGGCGGGAAGTACGCAGTTTCCTGATCTCCAATGCCATCTACTGGCTGAATGAATTTCACCTGGATGGTTTGCGTGTGGACGCGGTCGCATCCATGCTCTACCTGGATTTTTCGCGCCAGTCAGAGCAGTGGGTTCCAAACGTCTACGGTGGCAACGAGAACCTGGAAGCCATCGATTTTATCAAAAAACTGAATAATGCCGTACTGGAGGAATGCCCTGGTTGCGTGATGATCGCAGAGGAATCCACGGACTGGCCGGCGGTGACCGGGCCAACGTCTGGAGACGGACTGGGCTTCGGGCTCAAATGGAATATGGGTTGGATGCACGACACCCTGGACTATTTCAGCAAGGAGCCAGTGCATCGCAAATATCACCAGGGTCTGCTGACTTTTGGCCCCATGTATGTTTTCAACGAGAACTTCATGTCGCCGTTGTCACACGACGAGGTGGTTCATCTCAAGAAATCCCTGTTCGGCCGCATGCCCGGTGATGAATGGCAGCGCTTCGCGAACCTGCGACTGCTGTTTACCTATCAGTGGACTTACCCGGGCAAGCAGTTGATTTTCATGGGCGGTGAATTTGCCCAGGAAACGGAGTGGGATTCGGGTCACTCGCTGCCCTGGAACCGCAGCGGTGAAATATATCCAGCCGGCGTGTCCGGCCTGCTGTCGGATCTCAATCACCTGCAGGCCGCGCACCCGGCATTGAGCCAGTGGGACTGTGACCACCGCGGCTTCGAATGGCTGAACGGGGATGATGCGGAACAATCCGTGCTTTCGTTTATCAGGAACAGTGAAAGCGAATCCCTGCTCGTGGTGCTGAATTTTACGCCGGTGCCAAGGACAGGTTACCGGATCGGTGTGCCCGGACCCGGGACCTATCAGGAGATATTCAATTCCGATGACGGCTCCTACCAGGGTTCGGGAATGGGGAACAAGGATCCACTGCAGTCAGAAATGATCGCTCAATGGGACCGGGAACACAGCCTGTGCCTGACCTTGCCGCCACTGGCGGGCATCATTTTGAAACGTCAGTCCTGATGGTGGTGTTTGGCTGGTTTATAGTGTGATCTCACCGCGTAAATAGAGTATCGCATCGCCGGCAATCTGGACGCGATCACCCAGATCCTGGCAGAACAGTCCCCCCCCTCGTCTTGAAACCTGCCGCGCGTGCAAGTCGGGTTTATTCAACAACCGTGACCAGAACGGAAACAGTACACAATGCGC
>JAIVWI010000182.1:0-5771 GCA_048636595.1 Oceanospirillum sp.
GTTCGACTGAAAACAGGGTAAAATCGCTGCCACCCCTATTAAAGGAAGCCCTGACGTGAATAAAACCCGTTGGCTCATATTTGCCTGCAGCCTGTTTTCCTGCTTTGCCACGGTCGCAAAACAACAGCCGAGCCCGAACCTTTCTTATTCACCCAGCCTGGACCTGACATCCATGGACAGGACCGCCAACCCGTGCGAGAACCTTTACCAGTACGCCTGTGGCGGCTGGATCAAAAACAACCCGCTACCAGCGGACCAGTCCCGCATCAGCACCTACGGCAAGCTCTACGTGGACAACCAGCGCTACCTGTGGGGCATTCTCGAGGAACTGGCCCGGAAAAAAAAGGGGCGCAACGATACCCAGAAAATGATTGGCGATTATTTTGCAGCCTGCATGAACCTGGAACTCATCGACAAAAAGGGCGCGACGCCCATGCAAGCGGAACTCCAGTCCATTGAAGCGATGGAGTCAACCGCGGACCTGGGCAAAATCATCGGCTTACTGATCTCGCAAACCGATTCCACTTATTTTTTCTTTGGCCTCGGGTCCCAGCAGGATGCGAAACAGTCAGAAACCATGATCGGCGTGGTGCTTGCGGGCGGACTGGGCCTGCCGGACCGTGATTACTATCTTGACCAGGAAGGGAAGAAAAAGGAGAACCGGGAAAAATACATCGAGCATGTCGCGGCGATGTTCCAATTGCTGGGACAAAGCGAATCCGAAGCCGCCACAAGCGCAGCTACCGTGATGCGAATTGAAACTGCCCTGGCCAGCGCCTCCCTGACCCGGGTCGAGCGCCGCGACCCACACAAAACCTATCACCGAAAATCCATAAAGGAACTTGAAGCGTCGGTTCCGGCCATCGACTGGACTGACCTGTTCGGGAAAACAGACCTGGACCCGGAACCCTGGCTCAACATCATGCAACCTGAATTCATGCAGGAAATGCAGGCCGTGATCGAGCGCGAATCCCTGGACAACATCAAGACCTATCTGAAGTGGGGCCTGGTTAACTTTCATGCACAGCTACTGTCTGCGCCCTTCCGCGACCAGGACTTCGCATTTTATTCCGCCTACCTCGAAGGCATCACCGAACAGAAACCGCGATGGAGAACCTGCGTTTCCATGGTCGACAAGCAACTGGGCGAAGCGCTGGGCCGGGAATTCGTGGAGCGAAACTTTCCCCCTGAAGTCCGTGACCAGGCGCGCATGATGAGTCTTCAGATCCGGCAGGTCATGGCTGAGCGCATTGACCAGCTTGGCTGGATGAGCCCCCAAACCCGCGTGCAGGCACAGGAGAAACTCTCTAAAATGCGCGACAAAATCGGTTACCCGGACCAGTGGCGGGACTACTCTTCAATCCGGATCGTCCGTGACAATTATTTCGCGAACGTCACCCGGGCAACCTTTTTTGAACTACGCCGGCAATTGGAGCAAATCGGTAAACCCGTTGACCTCGATGAGTGGTTTATGACGCCGGCCACCGTGAATGCCTATTACAATCCTTCGATGAACGACATCAATTTCCCGGCGGGTGTATTGATGCCGCCCCTGTATGACCCAAAAATGGATGACGCACCCAACTACGGCAATACCGGGGCGACCATCGGTCATGAACTGATTCATGGATTTGATGACCAGGGGCGCAAGTACGACGGCGATGGGAATCTGCGTGACTGGTGGACCGAAGAAGACGCAATCGCTTTCGAGGAGGGCGCCCAGTGCATCCGCGATCAGTACGCCGGCTACCGGGTCATCGATGACATATTTATTAATTCAGAGCTGACCGCCGGCGAGGATATTGCTGACCTTGGCGGCCTTGTCCTGGCCTGGCACGCCTGGAAAAAGGAGACAGCGGAGCAGGAACTGCAAGCCGCCGACGGCCTGACTCCTGAGCAGCGGTTCTTCGTCGGTTTCGCCCAGTGGGCCTGCGCCGCCGAGCGCCCCGAATCCCTGCGCCTGCATGCCGCCACCGACCCGCACTCACCACCCATATACCGGATCAATGGCGTGGCGGTGAACATGCCGGAGTTCGGGGAAGCTTTTGCATGCGATGAAGATGCGGCGCTGGTTAAGCGTGAAGAGGAGGTTTGCAGAATCTGGTGAGGGGTGGGAACGCGAGACATTTTTTCTGTAAAATTAGTGACATTCCCAATCGATGACACCATGAACATGACGGAACAACAGACACCTCCGGTCGGAAAATCGCGTTTCATAATCGGCGCCGCCTTGTTTGTAGGCGGGTTTCTCAGTCCCTTGCTGATTCCCCTGGTCCTCAATTCCGATTTATCCGGTGAATGGAAAACGTTCCTTTCCACCGGCCTGGTGGCGGGTCTGCCGGAAGTGGGCATGTTGGCTGCGGTAGCAGTGTTGGGGAAACAGGGTTTTGCTGAACTCAAGAACAAAATCTTTGCGCTGCTGAAAAAGCATACGGAACCATCCGCAGTCAGCATCAGGCGTTACCGGCTGGGGCTGGTGATGTTTTTCTCTCCCTTGCTGCTTGCATGGCTGGGACCATACGCCAGGCATTTTTTCCCTGGACTGGGTGGCGAGTCCATAACGCTGGATCTTATTGTTGACCTGGTGTTCGCCGCCAGCTTCCTGGTGCTTGGCGCCGGGTTCTGGGAGAAAATCCGGGGTCTTTTTGTTCATGATTCCGTCCCGGCTTCAAACCAGGTCGAGCAGCCCTAGTGGCGTTCTCTCATGGTGTGGCTGGAAGCGTCCTTGCAAGATCTTCTTCGACATACCTGAGTATGGCTTCCAGCAGCACCTCTTGCGGGTAGTCGTTTTTGTTGGCGAAAGTCGACCGTGCGATCCGGATTTGCTGGGCGACAGGTGTAGACATGGCCCAATGATCGGCATTGGTAAATGCCACCAGGGTGGAAGCAGGAATGAATTGATCATAAAAGATCAACTGGCCGTCATTTCGCGTATCCACTTTTCCGATTTTCCGGTATGCGGATTTCAGTCCCGACGACATGTGGTCAGGGTCAGGCAATGCAATCACAGAGTAATAACGAATATTATCCGGCAATGTGTTGTTTGCCAGCCAGTTTTTGCGTACTTCCGGTTTCAGACTGTCGATGGCGCCATGATCCCCCGTTTTGCATCCTGATCTCGGCACATGGGCCAGCTTGTCCACACTTGACTGCTTCGCATTGTCAGCCAGCAGTGAGCCACCTACGGCGCCTGCAACGCTGACGACTGCCACAACCCTGTCTCTGACTTCGGGATAGGTGACAACAGCCTGCAGAATATCCACGGTGCCTTTGGAGTGCCCCATCAAGATGAGAGGACGTGTCTTTTCTTCCGCGGACAGGGCGACGACATGATCCCGTATTTGACGCGCATTATTGCCGGAACTGGATGTGCCGTCGACTTCAAACAAACGCACATCAAAACCGTAGCGGGCTACATGCTGGGGCGCAGAATTGTCTTCATTAAGCCACTTCCTGACACATTGCCATCCCAGTCCGGGAACCAGGCCGACAAGGAAATCCTGGCCAGACGGTCCCAGGTTGACTTGTACCCCCGTGGCGGGCGGCTCACTGCCCACGAGTGTTAATGCTTCCTCACACGTCTTGTAGTCGGGTAATTCGCGGCCGTGATCCTCCAGCAAAGTGCAGAAAATTTCCCGGAACCGCCCCCTGCCGTCTGCAATACCCGCGCGTGCCCCCGGCAACAGGTCCAGCGCAGTGTCATCGACCGTATAAGGGGCTACGGGCTGAGCTGAGCATACTGTCAAGACCGCTACAAGCAACAAAGCCGGAAGCAATCTCCCGGCTGGCCTCAGTTCTCCTGGATTCCCAATCAGAAACATCGCAGTATTTTAGTACTATTCCTTTGGAAACTCTTGAAAATGATGAGTGCACTCCTTCTCAACTATTATATCTGCTTATGCCGACGATCCTAAGCCCATAATTCAACAAGGGGATGCCGGGTATTGGTCTGTCAGAACTGTTAGCGGCGCGTACTCCCGGCATACTGGGCGAATAAAATAATGGTACTGCGTGAATGAACATAAATGTCTGATACAGGGTCAGAAAAATCATTTCATTTCACTGTTTATACAGGCACAATTACATCAAGCGTTAACCTTGAATTTTCGTGTTTGGTGAGGGTTCCGATGAGAAATAAATTGATATCAGCTCAGATATTTAAATTCGCTAATATGCCCTGCAGGCTTTTGCTGGTCTGCTTGTTGCTAGTGCTTATGTCTTTTTCTGTGAACGTGTGCGCGGAAACGGCGGATATTGATCAACAGGCTGACGAAACCGGGCAGGAAGCTGCCGATGATATCCCAGCGGCGGCGGCGCTGGAGGAAGAAGTCAACACCAACGACCCAACGGCCGCGGCGATATCAGTATCCTTCGGCTGGGAGTTCTTTAATTGGCATGAAGATGAAATAGCCCCGGGGCAAACGCGACCGACGGGTAATAACAATAACTTCAACTCACGAGTGGTGATTCCAATGGCCAAGGGCACGCTGGGATCGCCATGGCCGATCATCAATCGCTTCAGTTTTGCCAATGTGGAAGCCCCAGGCGGAACCAGCGGATCAGGCAATGCAGAATTCATATCCCTGTTTATTCCCTGGACCTGGGCGACGGGCAAAGTCGGTATTGGACCCGCCATCAACCTCCCCGCCGACGATAAGCAATTTGGAGCAAATGTCTGGCGCTATGGTTTTTCAGGTGTTTTCCTGGAGAACAGTTTTGAGGGCCGTCTGATGTGGGGAGTCCTGTTGCGCCAGGTCTGGGGTAAAACAGACCCAAACAGCAACAAGGTAATCGCCTCCGCCCTGGCTGTGCAGCCTATTGTGGTTTATCAACTTAACGACGGTTGGTACATCAGTAATGGTGAATCGCCCATCTCGTATCACTGGCAGGAAAATGAGTTCCTCGTCCCCCTGGGTTTTCGCCTGGGCAAAACGATGAAAGACAAGAAGGGAGGGATTTGGAATATGTACGGCGAATACCGGACCAATGTGGTGTACAAGGACTGGCCGGGTGCAGCAGCCAGTGACATTATCCGGATCTCAGCCTCATACACATTTGCCAGGTAACCGGCACACAGGAGAACCCAAATGATTACAGGAATTCGAATACAGATGCTTGTTATTCTTCTTTCACTACTGCCGTTTACAAACAGGGTACTGGCGGAAGAGGTTTTTGAGTTTAACTCCTACAAGGACTTGATGATCTATTTTCAGGAACTGGGCTATACCGAGGAGTCCTGGGAGGCCGGCAATAAGGAAGTCCACCGCGTGTATCTTGCGAACATGCCTTCGCGCTGGCGCGGCAAGCATGCCAGTGAAGCGGAGGTCAAGATGAAAAAAGAGGTCTTTTTCCGTGTCCTTGCGCCCCTCATTCTCAGATCCAATGAACTGATCATGCAGGACCGCGTGCGTTTGCAGTCCATCCCGGAGGGTAGTGAAGTGGATGCAGCCTGGCTCTCTGACCTGGGCATGCGTTACCGCGTGCTCGAATCCGCTGATGACCCGGTCGGGCCGGAGCAAATCAGCGAATTGATCAAACGCGTCGACATCGTCCCACCCTCCCTGGCCATGGCGCAGACGGCCGAGGAAAGCGGTTGGGGTACTTCGCGCTTCGCCGACCAGGGCAACGCCATGTTTGGTCAATGGGCCTGGGGTGAGAACGCCATCAAACCCGAACAGCAGCGTGCCGGAAAAGGCAATTACGGCATCGCTGCCTTTGACAGTCCGCAAGGCTCGGTAAACGGCTACATGCTGAATATCAACTCTCATCGC
>JAIVWI010000183.1:0-5687 GCA_048636595.1 Oceanospirillum sp.
TGAACATAAAACAAGCCGTTATTTAATGGTAATTTCCCGTACGAGATATTCCCCTGTAATTTCACGCATGCCGGGATAGTTCTTGGTGATTTCCCGCGTGCGGTCTTCGTTGGCCTCACCCCAGGCCTTCATGAATTTGTCGTACTCTGCTTTGTTCGGCTCCAATTGGGCACTGTTGGCAAATTTGACTACCAGGAACAGGTTTACGTCGCCGCTTTGCGATAGCTGGCTGCGATAGATATGAAAGTCTTCAATCTGCCCCAACTCTTTCGCTACCTTGTTGGAAGCCACCCAGGTTTCTTTCAGCCCTTCCAGGTAATCATTCCCCAGGTTGGGTTGGACCTTGATAAAAGTAATGTTCCACAGTTCGTTACTGATATCAAAATCTTTGAATGGCTCCAGCTGAGCCAGTGCGGACTGGGCGAAAAAGGTAAGCAACAGAGCGGTGACTAATAATTTAAATCGCATGGATCTCTCCTGTATTTATTAATGTGATATGCCAAGTGGCTTTCTTAATATAGCAGTGATGGAGAATTTTGCCAGCAGGCCATAATGAACAGGTCAGCCGTTACACCGAAGGAATTATCCATGTACCATGGTTCTAGTCCGCAAATTGCATGAGTTACCGGAATTCACGCAATGTGCCGGCTCGAACAGGGCAGGGATCGTGATGTTTCAATTGAAACTCCTGGAGCCATTTCTTGAACAGCAGGGTTTCGTCATGCTGGACGGCGCCCTGGCAACGGAATTGGAGCGGCACGGTGCTGATTTGAAGCACGAGCTTTGGTCAGCAAAAACGTTGATCGAGGCGCCGGAAATGATCCGGCTGGTCAGCCAGGATTATCTCGTGGCCGGAGCGGACATTATTGCCACCGCAACCTACCAGGCCAGCTTCGAGGGTTTTGAAAAAGCGGGCATTAGCCGGGACCGGGCCAGCAACCTGATGCAGTTGAGTGTGGACCTCGCCGTACTGGCCCGGGAGGCATTTTGGTCTTCTTATGAAAGTCACCTCGGTCGCCTGAGACCGCTGGTGGCGGCTTCTATCGGGCCCTACGGCGCCTGTCTTGCCGATGGCAGCGAGTATCATGGCAATTACGGCCTGGACAAACAGGCCCTGATCGAATTTCATCGGCCCCGTATGACTGAACTGGCGCACAGCGATGCGGAACTGTTGGCGTTCGAGACCATTCCGTCAAAATTGGAGGCAGAGGCGCTGATCGAGTTACTGGCGGAGTTTCCGCAACGCAAAGCCTTGCTCAGCTTTAGCTGCAAGGACGAGCAGCACGTTTGTCATGGAGAAAAATTTGCCGACTGTGCGGCCCTGGCTGAAACTTCGCACCAGATCATCGCGGTCGGCATCAACTGCACTCCACCACAATACATGGTTCCCTTGCTGGAGAGCGCTCAGGGTATAAGCAAGCCATTGATTGCTTACCCGAACAGTGGTGAAGAGTGGGTGGCTGATGAAAACCGCTGGTCGGGAACGGCTCGTGAAGTACAAGGCGCCACGGCCTGGTATGACGCCGGAGCCCGGGTGATTGGTGGCTGTTGCCGGACAAGGCCGGAAGATATTGCCCGGATGAGGGCGGAACTCTGCGCTCACCTGGAGTGAACCTCTACCCAAAAGATGGGTGCTGTTGCGGGACCGCTGATCAGTTATCATATCGGCGGGAATTTCAGGGGCAGTTTTTATCCACAATCCTGGGTTAATTTATTAGTGATGATGCGGCCAGTTAAAAGAATCGTTATCCAGTTGACCGTGGCTTTTTGTGCCGGGCTGCTGGCTACCGCCTGTACGACGGTCGGGCCGGAATATGTACAACCCGAAGCCCCGCTTCCGGATGCCTGGCAAACAAGCCCCGCCGGTCTCAAGGCTACAGAATACGAACTGGTAGATTGGTGGGATGCATTCAACGATCCCGTCCTTGATAACCTGGTAAACCTGGCCCACCAGCAGAACCTGAGCCTGGAATTGGCGGGTTTGCGCGTACTGGAGTCCCGTGCCCAACTCGGAATTGCGACAGGCGCCCAGTATCCCCAGCAACAGATTGCGAGCGGCGGTGCAACCCATATTTCCCCCAGTGAAAATGCCGGGCAGGGCAATACCAGCTTCAACCAGGTCGATCTCGGCGTCGGCCTGGTTTGGGAACTGGATTTCTGGGGCCGTTACCGGCGCGGTATTGAATCCGCTGATGCCGCGATGATGGCTTCAATCGCCAACTATGACTCCGTGATGGTGCTGGTCACGGCCCAGGTGGTCGATACTTATATCGTCATCCGCACACTGGAGGAGCAGTTACGTATTGCGCGGGACAATCTCAAACTGCAAAAGCGAAGTTATGACATTGCGGATGTGCTGTACAGAAACGGTGAGTCCAACGAATTGGATGTGCAGCAGGCCTTAACCCTGTTGCTGAGTACTCAGGCTACTGTCCCGCAATTCCAGGTCCAGGAGCGCTTGGCGAAAAACGCTCTGAGCACGTTGCTTGGCCAGCCCAGCAGTTATGTAGACGACATCCTGGGTAAAGGGGAGATTCCAGCGGTGCCGGCTGAAATTGCTCTCGGAATCCCCGCCGATCTCCTGCGCCGCCGGCCCGATGTCCGCCAGGCAGAGTTGCAGGCCGTCGCGCAGAATGCACTGGTGGGTGTCGCCACCGCGGATCTTTACCCCAGTATTGCGATTAACGGAACATTTGGCATCGTGAGTATTTCCAAAGATGTCGGTGGGGGAGGGGCGTCTGATCTCTTTAGCTCTGACAGTATTTCGTACACTGCGGGTGCTGCGTTCAGCTGGCCGATTCTCAACTATGGACGCATTCGTAACAACATTCGCGTACAGGACGCCCGCCTGCAACAGGCACTGGTCAACTATCAGGATGTCGTATTGAAGGCTGCGCGTGAAACGGATGACGCGATCGTGTCACTGGCCGGTACGCAAGAGCAGGAACCCATACTGGCCGATTCCGTGGAAGCCGCGAAACGGTCCAACGATTTGTCCCTGCTGCGCTACCAGGAAGGATTTTCCGGTTACCAGCGGGTTCTGGATTCCCAGCAGGCACTTTTCCGCCAGCAAAACAGCTATGTCCAGAATCGCGGACTCTCCGCGCGCAATGTCGTGGCCATTTACAAGGCCCTGGGCGGAGGCTGGGAGGTAAGGCAGGGCAGGCCTTTCGTGGATGAAAACACGCTGACTGTGATGCGTGAGCGGACCAACTGGGGTAGCCTGCTGGACAGCCCGGTGGAAGAAGATACCAGCGAAGATGGAATGCGCCGCCCGGATTGGTAAAAAAACCGGCAAAGCCAGCCACGATTAACCCGAATTTGAATTGCAGGATCAATCAGTATGCCTGACCAAACAAAACAGGAAGACCAGGAAAAACAGGACAGCAAAGCAGTTAAGCCTGCAAAAGACCCGGTACGCAAGTGGACATTCATTGTTCTGGGTCTTTGCATTGTACTGACCGCCCTGTACCTGGTGGCCGATCGCCAGACTCCGTTTACAACTCAGGCCAGGGTCCATGCATTTGTAGTACCCATTGCACCCCAGGTAGCAGGGAATGTGATCAGTGTCGAGGTGCAAAACAACGACCAGGTAGCGGCCGGCCAGGTTCTGATTCGTATTGATCCTACCGATTATGAAATCGCCGTTGCCGCGGCAGAGGCTGCGCTGCAAGTGGTTCAGCAATCAATCGATGCCGGGGTGGCCGGAGTGGAGGCTGCCGAGGCCAACGTGGAAGCCGCCAAGGCAAGCTTGTGGCGCTCCGAACAGGATGCCGTACGCATGCGCCGGATCAGGGATGAAGATCCCGGAGCCTTATCACAACGCAGGATTGACTCCGCAGAAGCCAGCTTTGCCGGCGCCAAGGCAAGAGTTGCTGCTTCAACAGCCAGCCTTGAATCTGCTCGAAGCGCACTGGGCGAAATTGGTGACAACAATGCCGATATACAGAATGCGCAAGCTGCACTCGACAAGGCCCGTGTCGATCTTGAGCGAACTGTCCTCGTTGCGCCTCGCGATGGGTTCGTCACCGACGTGCGCATCGACCAGGGTAACTTTGCTGCCGCAAGCGCTCCCCTGATGACTTTCATCGCAACCCACGAAGTGTGGGTGAGGGCGGACCTGACCGAAAATAACCTGGGCAATGTCAAAGCAGGTGATCGTGTGGAACTGACTTTCGATGTACAGCCCGGGAAGATTTATAAAGGGAAAATACGCGAGACAGGTTTCGGCGTGCAGGTGGACTCTAATGCTCTTGGAACCCTGCCAACCATCGACAACCAAAGAAACTGGTTGCGTGATGCCCAGCGTTTCCCGGTGCTTATTGATGTTGAAACCAACAAAGACGCCCAACAAATGGGACTGCGTGTCGGTTCGCAGGTTTCCGTCATCGTCTATACCGGGAACAACTGGCTGATGAACTTCCTGGGGCGAATCTACATCCGCGCTGTTGCTATTTTGAGCTATGCCTACTGATACAACTGCAATGCACCCGGTGGCAGCCAGGCGGATTCTGCGCCTGGCCTTCGGAACTGCAGCAGCGCTCTGGTTCTCGCAGGTGGTCAACTGGGATGTGTCTTTCATCATGCCGGTACTGGTTTCCTTCCTGCTGGCCGTTCCCATCCCCGCTCCAACCCTGAAACAAGGGATCATCTTCATCCTGGCTCTTGCTTTGCCGGCATACGGTGTCTTGCTGCTGCTGCCTGTGATGGACAATTATCACATGGCCGCCATTCTGATCCTGATCGCCGCCTGCTTTTGGAGTTTCTATTACAGTGCAAAGGGCGGTTCCCCGGTGCTGGGGGCATTCCTGACCATGGGCCTGGCCTTGCTTACCGCGGTAGGATCAGACTCGATCGATGCACTGCTGATGGTGAACAAGGCCCTGGTCATCAATGCCGTGATCGCAATGCTGTTTGTCTGGCTGGCACATGCATTTTTCCCGGATCCGCCCCGGCCCGCCAACCAGGGGCCCAGGCCCAGTCCGCCAAAACCCGAACGGGCGATGGCCATCTGGAGCGCCTGGCGGGCAACAGTAATCGTATTTCCCGTAATGTTTTTTTTCCTTCTTTACCAGGGAAGCGCCAGCTACCTTGTTGTCATGATCAAGGTAGCCTCCATGGGGCAGCAGGTTGAAAACGACACAACCCGGGCAGCCGGCAAATCCCTGTTGATGTCGACCGTGATTGGCGGAATCGGCGCCATCATCATGTGGCAGTTACTGAGCATATGGCCTTCCCTTATTTTCTACACCTTGCTGGTTGCCCTTGGCGGCCTGATCATGGGCAGGCGGATATTCAGCGGCCAGGCCATGCATCCGCAGGCCGGAACCTGGTCTTATGCTTTCCTGACGATGATCGTACTGATTGCGCCAGCCGTTTTGGATGGCCCGGGAGGCGCCGCTGCCTCCGCCGGTTTTTATAGCCGGCTGGGCATGATGTTCGCAGCCACTTTGTACAGCGTTGTGGCGGTAAGGATCTATGACGCTTTTCGTCCCTTGCAACAACAAGGTACGGGCATTACGGATCCATCAACCTGAATAGGTATCGGGCTCAAAAACTAAGGTTATTCTGTTGAACCTGGGTCTAAATGATCTGAATTTTTCTGAATCCAGTCTGATAATCCTGCTTCATCCAATAAACCTGCGGCCAGATCCCTTATGGTAAGAACAGCATCGACTTCCTCGGCG
>JAIVWI010000184.1:0-5614 GCA_048636595.1 Oceanospirillum sp.
AAAGAACAACACCGAAAGCGGGTTCGGGCTGTTCAGCATCAAGGAACGGATGTCGGATCTCGGCGGATCGCTCGAAATCGAGAGTCACCCCGGGCGGGGCGTCAGGGCGATCCTGACCGCGCCGCTGGAGCCTGGCCATGCCAACGACTGAACAGCACACAACGACGGTGCTTCTGGTAGACGATCATCCGCTGATGCGCAGGGGGCTGCGTACGCTGCTGGAAAGCGAAGCGAATATCGCCGTGGCCGGGGAAGCAGGCGACGGCCAGGAGGCCATCGACCAGGTTAAAACACTGGCACCGGACGTGACCATCATGGACATCAGCATGCCGAACATTAACGGCATTGAGGCCACCCGACGCATCCTGGCTGAAGCACCCGAAACCCGGATCATCGCCCTGTCGATTCACGCGGAAAAGCGCTTCGTGGACGAGATGCTGCGGGCGGGGGCTCGCGCCTACCTCCTCAAGGATAGCGTGCCGGAGGAACTGGTCGGGGCCATTCACTCGGTCATGCGGGGCGAGTCCTTCCTGAGCGCACCGATCCTCGGTACGGTTGTCTCTGGACAGCGGGAACCCACCAATGAAGCGCCTGAAGACAACGCAGCCGTGAAGCCCATTCTGCAGACCAAGCTGCACCGCCCCTCACCGCCTCCGGATCTGGTGCCCCGTACCCGTGTGCTCGAACAGCTCGAAGCCGGACGGGTACGGCCGTTGACGCTGGTCTCGGCGCCCGCGGGCTACGGCAAGAGCATCTTGATCAGCAGCTGGCTGGAGACCTGCTGTGACTGGCCCTCCGCCTGGATTTCACTGGACAAGGATGACAGCAACCTGCGTCAGTTTCTGGGCTATTTCGTGGCCGCGGTACAGAGCGCTTTTCCGCAGGCGTGCGAGCAGACCCGGGACCTGGTCAGCGCCCCACAGTTGCCACCCCTTCCCGCCCTGGTGGCGAGCCTGAGCAACGATCTGGACGCAATCGATAAACCCTTCACCCTGGTGCTGGATGACTATTACCGCATCGACGCCGAATCCCCGGTCCACGACCTGCTCCACCAGCTGCTGGCCCACCCGCCAATACCCCTGCACCTGATAATCATTTCCCGGCGTGATCCGCCGCTGCAACTGCACACCCTGCGAGCCCAGGGCCAGATAACCGAGGTCCGCATGCAGGATTTGTGCTTTGACCGCGGGGAATCCAGGATCCTGTTGGAGAAAATCCCGGGATTCACCATTGGTGACGACGCTCTCACCAACCTGCAACATGAGATAGAAGGCTGGGTGGTCGGTCTGCGGCTGGTATCGCTGACCCTGCGCAAGCTCGAAAACCGTGATGGGTTCTTGAGGAAATTGCACGGCGGGAGCCAACAGATACAAGAATACCTGGCCAACGAAGTCATCGCTCAACAATCGCCCCTGATGCAGGACTGGCTGCTGCGCAGCGCCATGCTCGATCGGTTCTGCGAGCCGCTGATTCAGGCTGTGTGTACAGCCGAAACCCGTGCCGGGGCAGCGGCTACTGATCGGGGAAAATTCATCGAGTCACTGCTTGTCGGCAATCTCTTCGTTATCCCTCTGGATACCGGGGACGAGTGGTTTCGTTATCACCATCAGTTTCAGCAACTGCTGCTGCATGAGCTGAACAGGCGCATGGCGCCGGACGAGATCGCCGGGCTTCACTCGCGGGCCAGTGCGTGGTACGAGAGTCGGGGCCTGATCGACGAAGCGATCCAGCATGCCCTAAAGGCCAAAGACACGGCTGGCGCAGCCGATATCGTTGAACGGCATCAGCAGGTCGAGCTGAAGCAGGACCGGTGGTACATTGTCGAGCGCTGGCTGGCGATGCTCCCGCTGGAGACCGTGCAGCAACGGCCGAGTCTGCTGCTGGCCCGGGCATGGGGGTTGTACCACCTATTCAAGATACTCGAGATACCTCCCATCCTCGAGCAGGTGGTGCCTTTACTCGTCGATGAGACCGCGGACCAAACCTTGTTGGGTGAGGTCAACTTCTTCCGGGGTTATGTGCTCATGCTAACAGAGGGCGATGCTGAGGGCGGTCTGATTTTGTTCAAAGCTGCGCGGGAGCAACTCCACAACTCACAAAAAGAGAGCATCATGGGCGATCTCGATATTCTGACCGCTATCGCCAGTCAGATGGTGGGTGCGGGGGCATCGTTTATCCATGACCTCGAGCAAAGATTCCATGCAATACGTTCGGGGAAAGGCATGATTGCCGCACGGTTGGTCGTGGCGCAGGTCTGGAGTCACCTGCTTTCGGCTGACCTGTTAGAGGCAGTACGGGCAGCGCGGCGCTGCACAAATGTCTGCAAACGGTCCGGGCTCAGCTACGTAGAGGCCTGGAGCCGTTACCTGGGGGCAAACGCGGGTCTCCAGTCTTACCATCTCGACGAGGCGTTACAGGGTTTCCAGTATGTTGAGGAAAAGCAGAGCATCATGCACAGGAAAGGCGTCATCGAAGCCCAGGTGGGGCTCGTCCTGACCTACCAGGCCATGCAGCGTCCGGAGGAGGCCGCGAGCGCCTTGAAGAGACTGATGGAGTATTCCCTGGCTACGGAAGATCCTCAGCACATTGCCGTGGCCCAATCCTGCCAGGCCCGGCTCTCGCTGTTGCAGGGTGACGCGAAACCGGCGATTGACTGGGCGCAGTCATACCAAATAGAGACCCATGTACCCAGCATGCTTATATGGATGGAGGATCCCGCAGTCACCTGGATCAGGGTCATGACTGCTACCGGCTCCCGCGAAAACCTACAGCAGGCCAGCGAGTTGCTGGCGATGCTTCGTCAGTCGACCGAGGCCTTGAATAACACGTACCAGACCATCGAACTGCTGGTTCTTCAGTCGCTGACCCTGGAGAAGCTGGAACGTGTTGATGAGGCTCTGCAAGTTTTACAGCAGGCAATCAAGCTGGCGCAACCCGGTGGCTGGATCAGACCGTTTGTCGAGTTGGGTCGGCCCATGGTTGAACTGCTCAGCAGTTTCACAGAACAAAAAAGCTCTGCAGACTATCTGCGGCGTGTTCTCGACCACTGTTTAACGAGTGCTGAACAACTGGTCGATAGCGCTGTTGGTAAGCCACAATTTATTTTGGACAGCGAAGGTTTGATCCTGGAACCTCTGACAAAACGTGAGTTCGAAATCCTGGAACTTCTGGCCCAGCGGCTTCAGAACAAAGAGATCGCCGCCCTGTTATGCGTTTCGCCTGAAACCATCAAAACCCACCTGAAACATCTTTACCAAAAGCTGCAAGTTAAAAATCGCCGCGAAGCAGCGGAGAAGGCTGTTGAAATTTTAGCCGCCAAAGAAAAATAACTGCACGACTCAGTCACTCGGCCTGGTCATTATATCCCCCGATTTTCCCCCGTTGTGGGGGACGCATTTTTTCGTTGAAATACCATAATTGTATGATGTCAGTATCTTGCTACAGAACGGTCGCGTCGTCACACTTTAAAAATTGTAAAAGTAAAATATGAATACAACTTATTTTTCGACGCCAGGTTTTTACCGGATTGAGGTTAAGGGGGATGTGCCCGCGAACTGGTCTGGCCGGTTTGGCGATATGCAGATATTTGCACCATCGCTGAGTGAAGCGACTAGCAAGGTTACGTTCCTGCAAGGCAAGGTGAGTGACCAGTCTGAGCTGTCCGGGATACTGAACAGTCTTTACGAACTTCATTTACCTTTACTGTCGGTTAAATACCTGGGTAAAGATTTATCTTCAGCGGATGATGTAAACAAATAATGGATTAAAAAACTGAGAAATTATTATGAATATTAATTGAAAAATCTCCCGTCTATAAGGGTGAGGTTTTTAGCATTAATTTTTTTATTATTACCAATGACTTTTCTTGAATTGATGATGAAACTGATTTTTAAATTAAAAAATGGTGAGGAATGACCAATGATAACCGACCAACCAGTAAACAATGACGACGACCTGCGCAAGGTCACCGATAACATACTTCGCGATGCCGGCATGACCATTGGGGACAGTGGCGGGAAGGTGACGTTCGCTGGCAAGGAACCTGTGCGCAAGACAGTGATGAAGGCCGGCGCGGCGGCTGCAGCCGTCCTGGCGGCTAACGCGGTCGCCGAGGCCGCGATCTGGAAAGAGCGCACCGGCGAAAGTCAGGATATCCACGTTGATTTGCGCAAGGCGTGGATCGAGCAGAGCCCTTGGCAGGCCGACGCTGCCCCCTACACGTCTGTGAACGGCGCCAACAAGATGTTCAATTTTGGTTCCTACGTCGTTCTGAACCCCATGTGTCCGACCCGGGACGGGCGCTGGATGATCATGTGCCCGCTGTATCCTTCCCAGGAAAGAAAGATTCTCAGTCTACTGAATTGCGGACCCGGCGAGCAGCAACTCCGCGCGGCCATCATCAAGCGTGATGCGCTGGAGATGGAAGCGGCGGCAGAGGAGGTGCAGGTACCGTTCCATATGATTCGCACCCGGAAAGAGTGGGACGCTACCGAACAGGGCAGAATCCATGCGGAGATGCCGCTGATCTCGATCGAGAAGATCGGCGAAAGCGACCCCATTCCGCTACCACAGGGAGAGCGAATTCTGTCGGGCCTGCGGGTGCTGTCCTGCGTGCACGCGGTGGCCGGTCCTTGTGTTCCGCGCACGTTAGCCGGACAGGGAGCAGACTGCCTGAATCTCAACATGCCCGACTGGATTGAGTACGGCAACTTCTTCTACCAGGCTGATATCGGTATCCGGCAAGCCTATCTCGATGTGCGTAAGTCGGAGAACCGCAAGCAGTTCTTTGCACTGCTCAAGGACGCCGATGTCTTCGTCGACAATCTGCGTCCTGGCGTCATGGATGCCGAAGGCTATTCGCATCAGGCCATGGCCGAGCGTAAGCCAGGCATCATTGCCGTTAGCGTCAAGCTGAACACTCACGAAGGACCGTGGTCGCATTGGCCCGGCTTCGACATCAACGCCGCCGGAATTACGGGTCTTGCCACCGCCGAGGGCACGCCGGATCAACCGCTGCCGCCGCAACAGGTACAGGTGATCTGCGACATCATGACCGGCTATCTGGGTGCGATCGGCGTCAAAGCGGCACTGCTGCGCCGGGCTAAAGAAGGCGGCAGCTACAGCGTGAGAGTCTCACTTTCCCAGGTTTGCAGCTACATAATGAGCCTCGGGCTGAACGACAAGGACATGATCGACGATCTGGAGAACCTCGGCGAGGATCACCAGATCATGAAGCCCAACCTGATCACGGGAATGACCGGGTTCGGTGAGCTCACCAAACCCGGTTCGCAGGTCGAGATGTCCAAAACCCCGCAGAGCTGGGATGATCCGTTGTTGTATGTGCCGGGTTCTTGCAAGCTGGAGTGGAAGTAACTATCTCATCTGCAATGCAATATTAAGCAGACCTATGGCACTTCTGGACCCGGATTTATGTAGCAGCAGTGTTTACCCCAATACACTATCAATCAATCTCCCCCATAATTCCCCCGTTATGGGGGAAGTTGTATAGCATTAATTTTTTTATTATTACTGCTGATAATGCTATGAAGCAGAAATTAGCATGAGGAACAAGACCATGAGGAATAAGACCATGAGGAATAAGACCATGAGGAAT
>JAIVWI010000185.1:0-5477 GCA_048636595.1 Oceanospirillum sp.
GGTAGCCGAAACCAAACGTTCAGGCGGCGGCATCAAGGCCGTGGATGAAGAAGGTGGTTACGTGTATTTCACCGGCTGGAACGTAACGCCTACCGAACAGCACCTGTTCCGGACCAGCCTTTCGGGCAATGGCGTTGTCACTCAGTTGACCGAGGCTGGTGGCTGGCACACTGCCTCGGTGGCCCCGGATGGTTCTTTCTTCGTGGACAACGGGCAGTCTCCAGGCCGGCCGCCGTACAGCGCCATTCGTGACCGGGACGGGGAACTGCTTACCTATATCACTGAAAATGCCCTGGATGAGGATCATCCCTACTTTCCCTACTGGTCTGATCACCGGCCGCGGGAATTCGGCGTAATCGAGACGCAGGATGGTGTTGAACTTCAATACCAACTGACCCTGCCTGCCGGCTTCGATCCGGCCAGGCAGTATCCGGCCATTGTCTACCTTTATGGCGGGCCCGGCGGCGCCAAGGTCAAGAAAGTCTGGTCTGTGGATTTTAACCAGGTGCTGGCGCAAAATGGTTTCGTCGTTTTTACGGTGGATAATCGTGGAACCGGCTACCGGGGAACCGCTTTTGACGACGTCATTTACCGGAACATGGGAGATTATGAAGTTCGCGACCAGGTTGCCGGCGCGCGCTGGCTGATGGAAAAACCCTTCGTGGATGCCGCGAGGATAGGGATCCATGGCTGGTCATACGGCGGTTATATGACCCTGTTATGCATGTTTAAAGCGCCCGATGTGTTCAAAGCCGGTATTGCCGTGGCACCGGTGGTTGATTGGCGTCTTTATGACACCCATTACACCGAGCGTTACATGGGCGACCCGGCGGACGGCGACTTCTACCAGCGCTCCAGCCCGATCAGCTACGTGGATGGCCTGCAAGGCAAGCTGCTGCTAATTCACGGCATGGCGGATGACAACGTGTTCTTCGATAATTCCATCAAGTTGATCGTGGCGATGCAAAAAGCCGGCAAGCAGTTCGAGTTGATGACCTACCCGGGTAAACGCCACGGCATCAAGGGCGAAGCGGAAAAAACGCATCTGAACGAACTGCGGCTTGATTTTTTCAAGCGCTATTTGCAGCCTGGTGCTCTGAACCCATCAATTTAGACTTGGCAGAGCACCAGCAGTTAATCCAGGTAGCGGTGTAACCACTGGTTGACCTCGTTGTGCCACTGCACCGAGTTGTGCGGTTTCATTACCCAGTGGTTCTCATCCGGAAAATACAGAAATTTGCTGGCGATGCCCCGTCTCTGCAGGGCGGTGAAGGCGGCAATGCCCTGGCTGACCGGAATCCGGTAGTCGAGTTGACCATGAATCACCAGCATGGGTGTCTGCCACTGATCAACGTAATTCACCGGGTTGTGCTTTTCGTAGTTTTCGGCTTGCTCGAAATACGGTCCGCCGTGTTCCCATTCCGGGAACCAAAGCTCCTCTGTTGCGTAGTACATCATGCGTTGATCGAACACGCCGTCGTGATTAACCAGGCAATTAAATCGCTCCGGCCAGTTTCCGGCTATCCAGTTAACCATGAAGCCACCGTAAGAGGCGCCCAGTCCGCAGATTTTGTCGCCGTCCAGGAATTTATATTTATCCAGTGCTGCAGCAAGACCAAGCTTCAGGTCGGTCAGGGGTTTACCGCCCCAGTCACCCGAGATGCTGTCGGTAAACTTCTGGCCGTAGCCGGTGGACCCGTGGAAATCGATAAACACAGCTGCAAACCCCTGCCCCGCGTAGGTCTGCGGGTTCCAGCGGTAATGAAAATGATTGCCGAAGCTGCCCTGCGGCCCGCCGTGAATCAGAAATGCAACGGGGTATTGCTTGCCCTTTTTGAAACCAGCCGGTTTGACGACGTAACCATATACCGTTTCCCCTCCGGCGCCGGTAAATGAAAATTGCTCGTAGTCCCCCATTGCAACATCCTGCAGTTGCGGCGTGGAGAAATGGGTCAGTTGCCTGGGTTCAGCAGCGCCGTCATCGAGTACAAAAATCTCCTTGGGTGTCCTGAGATCATCTTTGGCGAAGACCACGCTGCGTGAGCCGGCATCGAAACCGCTGACATTGCCCAGCGCAACCAGTTTGCGCGGCTGGCCACTTGCAACATCGATGCGCCAAAGCGTTTTATTACCCTGGTCACTCGCATTCATGTAAAGGGATGCGCCATCGTGAGAGAACGCAATGGATGAGGGCGAATAATCCCAGTCGGATGCCAGCTTCCGCGTGCTTCCAGACTCAAGGTCTTTGATCATGATCTGGAAGCGATCTGCTTCAAAACCGGCTCGCGCCATGGCCAGCCAGGCCAGGCTGCGGCCGTCAGGGCTGAGTACCGGCTGCGTGTCCCAGGCCGGATTGGATGCGGTCAGGTTAACTGTTGGGCCATCGCCATTCATGGGCGCCGAATAGATGTCGAAGTTGGTGGAAGCCGGCTCGCTGCTGTTGCGCAGGCGCGCAGCGAAATAGAGAGTCGAGCCATCTGCCGAAATCGCATACTCTTCCTTCCCGCCCCAGACCCGGGACGGTACGTCGGCATCGATCTCTTTGGTCAGCAAGGTGGGCTCGCTGTCGGCAATACCGTCATCATTGAGCGTAACGGCAAACAGGCGGGAACGCTTTTCGGTCAACCAGTGGTCCCAGTGACGCATGAATATTTGATCGTAAACCGCGCCGGTCGTTGGATTCTGCTCATTTGCTTCATCCCGTGCCCGCGTGCACTCCAAATCCTCACAATCGAGATACGCTTCCAACGAGACCACCAGCTGAGAACCGCTTGCCAGCAGCCGGAACGTGCCGATATCGAGGGCCAGGTTTGTCACCTGCGTGGCTTCGCCGCCGTCAAGTGAAATTCGCCAGACCTGGGATGAATCACTACGCGTAGAAAGGAAGTAAACGTATTTACCATCGGGCGACCAGGCCGGCGCGGTGTCGTTGGCTTCGTGGGTCGTCAAACGGTGTGACTGGCCGTCGCTGACGCTCGTCCACCAAAGATCGTAACGGCCTTTGTTGGCATCCATATCCGTCTTGCGCAGCGTGTAAACAACCCGGGCGCCATCCGGAGAAAGGCCTGGAGTTCCCACCCGGTCCAGGCGCACAAGCAGATCGGCCGTAAATGGCTCAGCCAGGGCGGTTCCTCCGGCCAGGCAGCCGATCAAAAGCAGAGAAATTCCTGTTCGTTTCATCATCATTTCACTTCCCAAAGTTTTTCTGTTGCGTTCGGTTCATCAATCAAACCATCAGTAGCCAGTATCGGTCGGCCAGAAGAAAATTGGAAGAACAAAAAAAGGGGCCGTGATGGCCCCTTATTTTTGTCATGAATCAAAGGTTAGTCTTCGAAACTCTCGTCAAGGTCGTGGCACAGATCGCAGGACACAATGTCTCCGGCCTGCAGCGTAGCCCGGACCACTCCGTCAGCATCCTTCAGCACACGATCAACCGGAACACGGGACAGGCGGGTACCCAGGTGATCCGCACCGTGACAGGCTGCACACTGGTCTTCACCATTATTCCAGACGAAATCTTCGTGATAGAAGTCGCCTTTGCTCTTGATCCAGTTTGGATCGTTAACCGGGTGCATGCCGTGCGGTCCTTCAAGGGTTCCATTGGGGAAGCTGTTGGTCTCATGGCAGACCGTGCATTCCCTGATGGTGCCGGCATGTCCCTGCAACTGGATCGCGGCGACATTGTCATTGGCGTTTGGATCGCGATTGGGCCAGATGGCGTGGGGGCTGCCATGACAGCCTTCACAAGCGATTCCCGCATGGTTGTCCAGGCTGTTCCGGTATAGCGTATCCGGATTTTCGGCAAAACGGGAATCAGCCAGCTCAATCGGAGTGGCGGCAGGATCCATTGGATCATAGGCCAGCACACCAACCAGGTCATCTCCGTGGCCGCTGTGGCAGGAACTGCATTTGGGTTCATCCGCCCAGGGCTCACGTGTATGGCCCGTGTTCAGAAGGAATTCACCACCCATCGCCAGCATGCCGCCATGGCAGTCGTCACATTTCTGGCCGGCGGTGAACATGGCGCCACGGAAGCACTGGGTGATTTTTCCGGGATGGCAGGCGAAGCAGTTCTGCTCCATCGGTATGCCATCACCGGTAGCGATCAGTGGCAGTTCATCACCGGTCATGTGAGGCGGGTCGATCACGATCAGTACAGGATCGCCTGCCCCGTCCCTGATCAGTATTCCAAGGTCGTCTACCTGCAAACGGCCATGGAAACCGTGCATGACGTTCGACATGTTGTCGACAGCGGGATCACCTGCCGGACCGCCAACCTCTGCCAGCGCGTTGGAACGATGGCAGGAGGCGCAAAGCACCGGCTCGTTCACGTCAACGAAGGTCGTCCCATGTTTGAAATCATGGAGCACCAGTATGTTGTGCTTGGCGGCCGCTTCGACGTCAACACGATCGCCGCTGGCCGGGGGAACAAACAATGGGCCACTGGTACGGGCCAGCGAATCGGCACCCACCTCGTCAATGGCATGGCAATCGCGGCAGTCGACCTCGGTGGAAACCGGTACAACGGTGTCGGCTGTGGCCACTACCTGCCCGCTACCCAAATCAACGGCCTGAACGCGCATTAAAGGAAAGGAGTTCAAAAGACCTTTGTCGTCCACAGAGGTGATGGGAAGGCCCTGTGTAGTGAACCAGTAGTGTCCGGCATCGAAACCGCTGAATTCTTGCGGCTCATTGAAGTAGTACGGGTTGCCGATGCCCGGCATGTAGCGGCCGTGATCGGTATTTGCGATGGTTTGAAGGCCCTCGTCCGGCTCAGGATCCAGGCCGGGGAACAGCAGCGCAACAACGGTGTTGCCAGCCTCGTCAAACACATCCCAGAAATCGGTTTTACGCACCAGGGCCGCGTCAGCCGCCGTACCCGGAGGGTAGTTCTGACTGGTCGAGTTGATCGAGCCTGCGCCAGCCGGGTCGTTGGCGCTTGAGGCGGCCGAATACTGCAAAGCAACCTGGCTATCGTCCAGTATTTGCGGGCGATTGTTGCCTGTGGTGCCCTTACGGACCACCTGTGCATTAACGATATTGAACAAGGGCAGAATACTGAATGGATAAGAACCCAGATCAGCACAATGCATGCCAAGGTCGTTGAAGGCCAGGACAACGTTCTCGCCATTGCCGGCGCCAGCGGTACCGGGGGCAGGCTCCTCGGATACCTTTGGCGGCAAGCCATCAGGCGGCGTTCCCACCTCGACTACGAGTTGATCGGTACAGCGTGCTCCCTGATCGTCCGTGACGATAAACATAGTGACAAAACTGCCATCTGCAACATCAAACAGGACCTCTCCTGGAACCGCAACCAACGGCCTGGTATCCGCACCACCACCGAAATCCCACTCATAGGACAAGGGGCCGCCTTCCGGGTCCGTGCCCTGGCCGGCAAAGTCCACTGTAGCACCCAGGTTGATCGTTACATTGCCGTTCGGAGAAATGATCATGCATTCGGGCGGTTCGTTCCCTGG
>JAIVWI010000186.1:0-5454 GCA_048636595.1 Oceanospirillum sp.
CTGGAAACTTTGCAGCCTGGTGGCATTCTTGCCATCACGCGCTGGATCAAACTGCCGCCCCGTGATGGCGTGAAAATCTTCGCGACAGCGGTCGCCGCACTGGAGCGGTCGGGCGTGGCTGAACCGGGGCGGCAAATGATCATGATCCGTGGCTGGAATACCAGCACCTTGCTGCTCAGTAACCGGGTGTTTTCGGCCGGCCAGATCGAACAACTGCGAAAATTCAGCAGTCAGCGCTGGTTCGACCTCGTCCATTACCCGGGTATCCAGGCCGGAGAGGCCAACCGTTACAACCAGTTGCAGCAAGCGTGGTATTTCAATGCGGCCCGCGAGCTGCTGGGCGCTGAAAGGGAACAATTCTTCGAGGACTACAAGTTCAACGTTCGTCCCGCCACGGATAACCGCCCTTACTACTTCCACTTCCTGAAGTGGAGCACGCTGCCGGAAATCCTGGCCCTCAGGGGACAGGGTGGGCTGCCATTGCTGGAGCAGGGCTACCTGATATTGATCGTAACCCTGGCGCAGGCGGCGCTGGCCAGCCTGGTGTTGATTCTGCTGCCGCTGTGGCTGGGGAAAAGCAAGGGTAAAGAAATATCCGGGGGCCGCTGGCGTGTTGTCGTGTATTTCTTCACTATTGGCGTCTCTTTCATGCTGATCGAGATCGCCTTCATCCAGAAATTCATCCTGTTCCTGAGCCATCCGCTGTATGCGGTGGCCGTCGTTCTGAGCGCCTTCCTGGTTTTTGCCGGGCTTGGAAGTGCGATGTCGGAACGCTGGTCTGTACCGGTTTCCCGGCCGGTAGCCGGCATCGTTGTTATCTCCCTCGTGTACCTGTTTCTGCTGCCGCCCCTGTTCCAGTGGCTGATGCCATTACACGATTTAAGCAAGATCCTGATATCCGCAGTGTTGATTGCACCACTGGCCTTCCTGATGGGCATGCCGTTCCCGCTGGGTTTAAGTCGCGTCGCCCGCCATTCAGCAGCGTTGATTCCCTGGGCCTGGGGGATCAACGGCTGTGCTTCCGTGCTGAGTGCAATCTTCGCAACCATCCTGGCGATCCATGCAGGCTTCATCGTCGTGCTGCTGCTGGCCATTGTGCTGTACATGCTGGCCGCAATGACCCTTCCGGGGAGACCAGGGACTGGCAGTCCAGGGACCGGTCACGTACTTTAACGCGCCAGATCAAAAAAACTTTGGCCAAATCATGAAAGCCATCAAAGGTAAAGCCAATCCCAGGCAAAGGCACAGGGCTAATTTAAGCCCTTATTAAGTAGCACCCATTTCCGAACGCCCCCTGGCAATTGCTGCCTGCAGGACATCCTCTTTCATCGTGATGGTCTGTTCGTTGAAAAGCACATTCTTGAGCCAGTCGAAGCCCAGTTGCAGCAACGCGATATCATCCGTTTTCAGCATTTCTACGGTATCCGGATCAATCGCATAGGTGTCGAGGAATCGGGTGTCGAAGACAAAACGGCGGAATGCGCCCACATCGGTCGAGACCATGAAGAACATCTTCTTTGCCTGTGGTTTTACTTGCTTGGCATTAGGACCGCCGACGGATCGCCAGGAGGTCATCTTCATCATGATATCGATCCAGCCCCGGTTGATTTCATCGAGAGCCTCGACTTCCTGTTCAGCGCGAAATTCAGCCACGGTTTGGCTTTTCTCTTCCTCGTGGCCACGGCAATGGGATTCCTTGACCAGGAAATAAAAATCTTCCTTGTGCTCCGCCCCCATCATTTTGATCGACGCCAGGCCCATCGGGTAATAACGGCAGGTTGCGGGCCGGGCGTCATACACGCCGCAACCCTCGTCGCCGGCGAGAAATACACAGGCACCCGAATCATCTTTGTCATCCGTGCGAAGCTTGGCGACCGGCATGTCGGATTTTTCCCAGATGGCGGGAACGGTGTATTGCGCCAGGAATTGGGCCGGCTGGAGGCCCAGCTTTTTGGTCAGCATCAGGATGTCTGCCGGTGTCAGCGTGACATCCGCCCCATGGCAGCAGCGATTCCAGCAGCTTATTGATTTGTGACAGGAAAAGCAGAAGCTGTCGCTGGCTTTCAAGCGAACCGGTTCGACCGGGTTGCCATCGGTCTGGCGAACCCCTTCAAATATTTCAACTTCAATATCCCGTTCAGCCCCAGGTCGCTGAAATCCTGCCTCGTCTTTTTGCGATCCAGTCTCCTTGAACTGAGTGTGGGTGGAGTCCTTGTTTTGATCAGTCATGGTTGCTGCTTTTATGTTTTCGGAACGTGTCGCTCGAAGACTCTCAGTAATTACGCTCTGACGATACCAAAACAAAAGGGCACCGCAAAATGCGGCGCCCCAGAGTTTTGCAAAAGAGACTAGCCGTAGTGTTTCTCGACCAGGTCCATATGCGGAACCTTCTTCATTTCCCACTCGCCGGTTTCAGGATCCATGCGCGAGTTGACGAATACCTTCCAGTTTTCATCGTCGAGATCAGGAAAGTCCACCCGGTAGAAAAAGCCGGGATAACGCGTTTCCTTACGGAACATGATGTGACGCAAATGCACTTCAGCCGTTCGCGTACGATGATAATTTTCCCATGCACGCAACAGTTCATGCAGGTCCTTCGCCCGCAGATGCTTGCTGTCTTCCTTCAGCATCTCCAGGTACATCAGGCCCATGTCGAGCAGTTTGCCGTTGGTGTTGTAGTAGGTGGAAACACCGGCGACATACTCGTCCATGATTTTCTGCAGTCGCTGTTGGTACATTTGCGGCAGAATATAATTCGGATTGATATCCTCAGCCGTGGTCTTGTCCTTGTGCTCCAGGTAGGTGCGAACAGGACGGTAGATTTCCTCGGTGATCGAGGTGATGTCACTCTTAAGTTCCGGGGTAGAATCCGCGTGGTCACGCACGTAGCGAACCATGTTCTTGGCGGCGATACGGCCTTCGGCAAATGAACCGGACGAGAACTTGTGGCCGGAAGCACCGACCCCGTCACCTGCGGTGAACAAACCGTTGACTGTCGTCATGCGGTTGTATCCCCACTGCCATTCCGCGGGTGCAATATCCGCTGGACCAGAAACCCAGATTCCGCAACAGCCGGAGTGGGAGCCCAGTAAATACGGTTCGGTCGGCATCAGCTCTGAAGCTGTTTCTTCCGGCCGGATATTCAGGCCAGCCCACACGCCGGCCTGGCCGATGCACATATCAAGGAAGTCTTCCCAGGCCTCCGATTCAAGGTGCTTGACCTCTTTCGGAGTCATGGTCTCGGCCAGTTTGGCCATCGCCGCGGGCGTCTCCATCATGATCGGACCCATGCCATCCTTCATTTCCTTCAGCATGGCGTGGTTACGCAGGCAGGTTGGAATCACGGTTGCCGTGTCGTAGGGGGCAAAGTCCTTCAGCATGTCGGCGTTCTTGACCATGTAGTTCTCACCGAAACCATTGACCGCCTGCGATTTGAACAGCAGAAACCAAGCGCCCACCGGGCCATAACCGTCTTTGAAGCGGCAGGGCACGAAGCGGTTTTCCATCATCGTCATCTCGGCGCCGGCCTCGATCGCCATCGCATAGGTCGAGCCGGCATTCCAGACCGGATACCAGGTGCGACCCATGCCTTCGCCGGTGGAGCGTGGCCGGAACAAATTGACGGCGCCGCCAGCCACCAGCAGACAGGTCTTGCAACGGAAAATATAGAGTTTGTGCTCGCGTACCGAAAAGCCGACTGCTCCGGCGATCTGGTTTTCATTGTTGGCGTCGAGTATCAGCTTGACGATAAATACCCGTTCATAAATGTTTTCAATTCCGAGGGCTTTTTTCGCGCCTTCTGCGACGATTGGCTTGTAGCTCTCGCCATTGATCATGATCTGCCATCTGCCGGAACGGACCGGTTTACCGCCGTCCTTCAGGGGCACACCTTCAGTGCTTTTATCCTTCCAGATCGGCAGGCCCCACTCCTCAAACAGGTGTACCGTTTCATCAACGTGGCGGCCAACATCAAACACCAGGTCATCCCGGGTAATGCCCATCAAATCCGCCGACACCATACGGCAGAAATCTTCAGGAGAGTTCTCCCCGAGATAAGTATTGATTGCGGAAAGCCCCTGGGCGACTGCGCCCGAGCGATCCAGTGCAGCTTTGTCCACCATGGTGATGCGTACGTCATCACCGGCCCAGCGCACTGCCTCATAGGCGGCGCCGCAGGCAGCCATGCCGCCACCCACGATGAGAATATCTGTTTCAACCTCAACGATTTCGGGATTGCCGAAAGTACCTTCACTCATATCCAAATCCTCCTGCCGGGCGGATATTCATCTGACATTCCGTCCGTTTGCAAACTAAAAACTCTGCTTACGCCGTGATCACGGGCATTACCATACCCGCCTCGGTGAACAACAGTTCGTCGTTGATGTCACCCGCCTCCGGCTTGCCACCATAAGGGTCGATGGTTCCCACCGGCGTTGTTCTGATTGGAAACTTGAAGCGCTTCAAACCACCATCGCGGAACTTGATCGTCCACATGATTGCGGTATCAGTGCGCAACGGGATAACCGCTCCGCCCATCGGCACCCAGTCCTGGAAGGCGCGGACTTCGATTGCCTGCTGTGGGCAGGCCTTGACGCAGCACTGGCATTCCCAGCATTGCTCGGGTTCCTGGTTGAAGGCTTTCATGCGCTCGGTATCCAGCTTCATCAGATCATGCGGACAGATATACTCGCAAACTGTGACATCGCCACCTTTGCAGCCATCGCATTTTTCGGTATGAACGAATGTTGGCATACGGTTACTCCCTGGGGTGTATTGCGGAATGGCCCGTCACTCCACCGATTTAGCATCTTAAAGGAGCTTCAGGATCGAGTCCTTGACTTGGGACAGGCTAATCATGATTAACGTATATGAGATTCTTGTAATGTAAGACCAAGTCGTGTATGGGCCTCTGGATCACTAGTCCAGGGCCTGCTCGATTGCAGCAATAATCTCCGTTTCCCGCCGCTCGGTAGCCAAGCCGAGTGCGGTTACACCTTGCGGATCGGTTGCCGCAAGGTCGGCGCCCTGCTCGAGAAGAAGTTGCACGATTTCCGGGCGGCCCGAAGCCACCGCCCAGATAATGGCGGGCCTGCCTCGCTCGTCGCGCGTATCCGGGTCTGCGCCTTTGGCGACAAAGGCGTGCACGATGGCGACCTGTTTGCGCTTGATCGCTTGCAGGAGGTTCTGCTCAAGGGATAAGCGGTCGGCCCCCCAACCGCCCACGCCGAGTATTTGAAGTTCGCCATCGACCACCCGCTGGATCATGGGCACATATACCGGGGCCATGGTGTCGACGGCATGGGCATTTTCACCCAGGCTTTTTGCCGCCCGTTCCGCGGCTTCCAGCCTGTCGTAGCCGGTAATCGATTCGCCATCGGGTGAACGGACGAAATAGCGGCTGTCAGCCCTCAATCCGCCAACCCGCGGTAGTAGTCCCTCAGGCTTTCGACCACT
>JAIVWI010000187.1:0-5420 GCA_048636595.1 Oceanospirillum sp.
ATGCAGATATGGGACCTGCGGAACCGCAAACTGAACGAGCTTTCGGGCGGCGAGAAACAGAGAGTGTTCGTGGCCCGGGCCCTGGCCAACAGGCCGCGGCTGCTGCTCCTGGACGAGCCCATGTCCAACATCGACATCCATGTCCAGGAAGCCTTCTATGAGATTCTGAAAGAGCTCCACCGGGACATCGCCATCGTGGTGGTGGACCACAACCTGGACATGCTCTCCCGCTTCGTCAGGGAGGTAGCCTGCATCAACAAGTGCGACTCCCACGGCCTGCGCTATCACGGGATCGATTCCCTGGAGATGAAGCGGATCTGCGAGGTGTGATATTTTCGAAGTCCTGCAGTACCAGTTCTTCCAGAATGCGCTGCTCATTGCCGTCCTGGCATCGCTGGCGGCCGGCATCATCGGCACATACATCGTCGTCAAGCGCATGTCGCTCATAGCGGGAAGCATCGCACATACGGCCTTCGGCGGCCTGGGCATCAGCTATTACCTCAGCCTCAATCCCCTGATGGGCGCCATCGTCTTCAGCCTGCTGGCCTCCTCGAGCGTGGCTTTTTTCCGGAAAAAGGCCCGCAACCGGCTCGACACCCTGTTGAGCGCCCTCTGGGCTACCGGGATGGCCGTCGGGTTGGTATTCATGTTCCTGACACCGGGATACGCCGCAGATCTTTTTACCTATCTCTTCGGCAACATCCTGCTGGTCAGCACCCTTGACCTGACCCTGATCGTGATCATGGATCTGGTGATCATCCTGGTCGTGGTCCTGATGTACAATTCCTTCTTGGCCGTCGCCTTCGATGAGGAGTATGCTGAAGTGCGCAACATCCCGGTACTGGCGGTCGACCTGATCCTGTTCGGGCTGATCGCCCTGACCGTGGTGACCATCATCCGGGTGGTGGGCATCGTGCTCATGATCGCCCTGCTCACCATGCCGGCCGCGGTGGCCCAGCTGTTCCACAAGACCATGAAGGGCATGATGGTCACGGCGTCGCTGATCACCCTGTTCGCCACGGTGAGCGGGCTGTTCATCTCCTATCTCATCAACTTCGCGCCCGGCCCCATCATCGTCCTCATCATGTCGCTGATTTACATAGCCAGTATCGGAATCAGCCAGCTGAGAACCACTCGCCGGTTGAAAAAGCGGGCGTGAAGTTTGTGGTAAAAGATGGAGGGAGGCCAACATGAGCGAGAGGGAACTCCATGTGATATTCGGTGCCGGGCCCGTGGGCCTGGCGGTGATGGACGAACTGTTCAATCTCCCGATTGAACTGGATGAACAACTGATTGGCGGGGTTGCCGTGGACGCCACCGGATCACCGCTGCCACAGGCCACGATAGACGCCTGCAAATCAGCGGATGCAGCCCTGATGGGCGCGGTTGGCGGACCCAAATGGGACAATCACCCGGCCGAACAGCGGCCCGAAGCCGGCCTGCTGAAAATCCGCTCCGAGTTTAATCTGTTCTGCAATCTCCGGCCCATCGTAACCCACCCCGCCCTGCAGGCATTTTCCCCGCTCCGGCCGGAACGCCTGGTTGGCGTGGACCTGTTGATGGTCAGGGAGCTGACGGGGGGCATTTACTTTGGCAAAAAATGGCGCGATGCAGACCAGGCGGAAGATGTCTGCCGCTATACGCGTGGTGAGATCGAACGGATCACGCGAGCCGCCGGCAGACTGGCCCGCCAGCGTAAAAGCCGGATCACGCTGGTGGACAAGGCCAATATTCTGGAGACATCCCGCCTCTGGCGCGAGGTCGTGAGCCAGGTGCTGGAGGACGAGTTCCCGGATGTGAGCCTGGAAACCCTGCTGGTTGATGCTGCCGCCATGCACCTGTTGACCCGGCCTGCCGATTTTGACGTGATGCTGACCGAAAACCTGTTTGGCGACATCCTGTCGGATGAGGCCTCCATGTTGTGTGGTTCCATGGGCCTGCTGCCTTCCGCTTCCCTGAACGATGAGAAATTCGGCCTGTATGAACCCATCCACGGTTCCGCCCCGGACATCGCCGGGCAGGGCAAGGCCAACCCTTATGCCATGTTGCTGTCTGTAGCCATGATGCTGCGGCATTCCCTGGACCGGACGGACGAGGCTGATGCCCTGGAGAGCAGTATTCATCAGTGCTGGGACGAGGGGATCCTGACCCCGGACCTGGTACCCGGTGGTTGCGGCACGGCCCGGGTCACTGAGGCCGTTTGTGAACGGCTGAGCTCCAGCAAAAATACTGCCAGCTGAAGAAACCGGGAAGAGGTAATTCTTAATGAACGTATCCGACAGGAAAGTATCCAGCCACTCGCCTGCTGCCGCCCCGGTTCAGACCGGCGAATCCCGGCAATCGCTTTTCGATAAATACATTCCACAAATCATGCAGTGCAGGCTGGATGACCTGGTGCAGGAAACCCCCTTGCAGGATATGCCGGCACTGTCAGAACGGCTCGGTGTTCGTGTTCTGGTCAAGCGAGAAGACCTGCAAGCGGTATTCTCCTTCAAGCTGAGGGGCGCTTATGCCAGGCTGCTTAAACTGGATGAAGCACAAAAACAACAGGGTGTGATCTGCGCCTCGGCCGGCAACCACGCCCAGGGGGTTGCCCTGGCAGCACGGCATCTCGGCATAGACGCCGTGATCGTCATGCCTGCAATCACGCCGGACATCAAAATAGACGCCGTAAAAAAACTGGGCGCTAACGTAATCATCCATGGCGACGACTTCGATACCGCCTGTGCGCACGCCCTGCAACTGGCGGAAGAGGAAAACCGGATATTCGTCCACCCCTACGACGACCCGGACGTGATTACCGGGCAGGCGACCATCGCCCTGGAACTGTTCCGGCAGTGCAGCACGCCCATAGACTACCTGTTCATACCTGTCGGTGGCGGAGGTTTGGCGGCCGGCATGGCCCTGGTTAGCAGGTACCTGCATCCGGGCATCAGGCTGATTGGTGTGGAAGCCGAAGAATCGGCCTCCATGCAAGCGGCCTTCCAGGCTGGAAAGCCCGTGTCACTGCAGGAAGTCGGCCATTTCGCCGAAGGCGTGGCAGTGAAACAGGTCGGCGATACCAGCTTCGCCATCTGTTCCCAATTGCTGGATGAAATCATCACCGTGGATAACGATGAAATTTGCGCCGCGGTGCAGGATACTTACGAGGACACCCGCGCTATAGCAGAACCGGCAGGCGCCCTGGCCATTGCAGGAATCAAGCGATGGTTCGCTGATAATCCGGGGAACAAGCCCGGAGCAAATAATGGCTGCGTCGCAACCATTCTGTCCGGCGCCAATGTGAATTTCGCCCGCCTGCGTCATATTGCCGAGCGTGCCGCCGTTGGTGAAGAACAGGAAGCGCTGCTCGGCGTCACGATCCCCGAACGCCCGGGCAGTTTCCTGGAATTTTGCGAGACCATCGGCCTGCGCGGCATCACCGAGTTCAATTACCGCTACGCGGACCACTCGGATGCCCATCTTTTTGTTGGTATTGCGCTGAAAAACGGACTGGCCGAAAAAGAAGGAATTCTCAGCGAACTGCGGGAGCATGGCTTCCCCGTATCCGACCTCTCCGGCAACGACATGGCCCGCTTGCACATCCGCCACATGGTGGGTGGACGGGCGGACGTCAAAAATGAACAGCTTTACCGGTTCGAATTTCCAGAGCGCCCGGGCGCCCTGCTGCAGTTCCTGCGGGGTATGAAGACCGACTGGAATATCAGCCTGTTCCACTACCGCAACTACGGGTCAGAATATGGCCGTGTCCTGATGGGCATCCAGGTACCTGATGAGGACAGCATGCGCTTCCAGCACTTCCTGGCCGACACCGGCTACAGCTACCAATCCGAGGCCGGCAATATCGCCTACGAAATGTTCGTCGGTCCGCCCACAGGCGCATAGCAACCCGTCTTGCGCATGAATGTAAGAGGTCCCTTGGGGCCGATCTTTCGTTCCCGGAAACGGGGTCGGAAAAATCACCCGCAGGCATTATTCAAACCATCTATTCATTCCAAATCTGCTCACTCGGAAAGGGCAACATGGGGGTTAGTCCCCGTAGCAAATCCCGTCGACGTCATTAGAAATCAAGGTACCCGCCTCACCTTTCATGATTGCCGCCAGGTCCGCAAGCTGGCCAATGGCGCTCTGGTAGCCGGTTTTGCGGACAAACTGGCAGGCACCGAGCACTTTCGGCCCCATCGATCCGGCCGCGAAGTCCATCGCCTCCAGCGCATCCGGATGCGCGGCTTTTATGGATCTCTGGTTTGGTGTTCCAAAATCAGCGTAAATATTGGGCACGTCCGTCAACATCACGAACATTTCAGCATCCAGGCCCCTGGCCAGCAGGCTGCTGGCCAGGTCCTTGTCGATAACGGCTTCGACACCATACAGCTTGCGGTTTTCGTCGTGGGCGGTGGGGATACCCCCGCCGCCTGCACAAATTACTACCACGCCGTTATCCACCAGTATCCGGATAGCCTTCATCTCGATGATTCGCTGCGGCAGCGGTGAGGGAACGACCCTGCGGAAGTACTCTCCATCGGGCGCCATTGACCACCCCTTTTCCTGCTGCAGTCTTTCCGCCTCTGCCCGTTGGTAAACCGGGCCCACCGGTTTGGTGGGGTTCTGGAAGGCAGGATCGGCCGGGTCGACCAGAATCTGGGTGAGAATCGTGACGATGTTATCCTCGAACGGAATGATGTTGCCCAGTTCCTGCTCGATCATGTAGCCGATCATACCGACAGTTTCGGCGCCCAGGACATCCAGAGGATAAGGATCAACGGCTGTGTAGGCGGCGTCCATCAACGCCAGTAAACCGACTTGCGGTCCGTTACCGTGCGCGATGACCAATTCGTGATTTTCGTTAACTGCGGCCAATTGCACCACCGCCACGCGAATGTTTTCGCGCTGATTTTCAGCGTTCAGTTCCTGACCACGCTGTAATATGGCGTTGCCACCCAGGGCCACTACTACTCTCATTGATTTATCCCCTGTTCTCGCCTTGAAATCACCAACCAAATCTGCTTGTCACTGGTTGCCCAGGGTAGCCACCAGCAGTGCCTTGATGGAATGTACGCGGTTTTCCGCCTGTTCGAACTGAATGCCCGCGGGCGATTCGAACACCTCCTCGGTGACTTCCATGGCATCCAGGCCGAATTGCTCTTTTATATCCCGGCCCACCTGGGTATCGAGGTTGTGGAATGCGGGCAGGCAATGCATGAACCGCACCCTGGGATTGCCGCTGGCAGCCATGAGCCCGGCATTGACCTGGTAAGGCATTAGCAACTCGATACGCTCCTTCCAAACCTCCGCGGCTTCGCCCATGGACACCCACACATCGGTGTGGATGAACTGCACACCGTCGACCGCTTCGCGCGGGTCCTCGGTCAAGGTCAGCGTTCCCATGTTCGTTTTCTCGAGTTTACGCGCATATTCGA
>JAIVWI010000188.1:0-5407 GCA_048636595.1 Oceanospirillum sp.
GGAAAGGGGAGTGGTATGGCGCAGGTTTTGCACACTGAGCGGCCCGCCGGTTCCGTGGAAATCCGATGCACCGTTTTCCTGGTCCTCCGACTTGATAAACCACGGCAGAACACGGTCAAAATTCCAGCCTTCAGCACCGGCGTCGGCCCAGGAGTCGTAGTCCTTGCGGTGGCCGCGGCAGTAGCACATGGCATTGATGGAACTGGAGCCGCCCAGCACTTTCCCGCGTGGCCAGAAAAGCCGGCGGTCGTTGAGTTCCGGCTGGGGCATCGTTTCATACGACCAGTTAATCCTGTGCATGACAGCCAGTTTGGCCAGTCCGGCGGGCATGTGGATAAAGGGATGCCAGTCTTTACCGCCAGCCTCCAGCAGAAGGACACGGTTGTTGGGGTTTTCGCTGAGGCGGTTGGCCAGCACGCAACCCGCTGACCCCGCTCCGACGATGATGTAATCAAATTCCATACGGTTACGTATTGAGTAGACAAGGCATCTTAACCAATAGATGGTTTTATACAAGCCCCTGATCAAGGTCATTGAGAGAAATCGTCAACCGACGTGATGCGGATCAATTTTTCCTGAATTTGCCAGGTGCCGATGGTGAATCGACCAGGTGCTCGTGCAATATACAGGTTAAAGGGTTGCTGGCATGCTTCATTATCTTTTTGTGGCGCCGGATAACGCAGAACCGGGGCTTCGCGCTATACTTGACGGCCAATAATTGGATCAGGAAGACAAGGCAGTGACACTGACAAAAATGGCGCTTTCCAACCCGGTTGCGGTGATCGTGGCCTGCATTCTTGTTGTCATTTTTGGAATGATCAGTCTTTCTCGCCTCCCTATCCAGATGACTCCGGATATTACGCGCCCGGAAATCACCATCATTACGCGCTGGCGGGCATCGGCGCCCAACGAAATCGAGTCGGAGATCATCGAGCCCCAGGAAGATGTCCTGCGCAGTGTGCCCAGCCTGTTGAAGCTCGAATCCACTTCCAGTTACGGCAGAGGATCCATTAACCTGGAATTCGCCATCGGCACCGACATGAACCGGGCGCTGATCGAAGTGATGAACCGTCTCAACCAGGTGCCGCGCTACCCGGTGGATGCCGACGAGCCGATAATCCGGGTCGGTGGTAACCGTTTTGCAAAAGTCATTGCCTGGTTCGCCATCCAGGCCAAACCAGGTAATACACGGCCGATTGCGAGTTACCAGGACTTTGTGGATGATACGGTGGTCACGCGGCTCGAGCGAATACCGGGCATCTCCCAGACCGGTTCATTCGGCGGGCGCCCGAAAGAAGTCAGGATTACCTTTGATCCCTACAAAGCCGCCAATATCGGACTGGACCTCACCGGCATTTCCGCAGAACTGGGAAGTAACGCAGACGTGTCTGCGGGTTCGACGGAAGTCGGACGCCGACAGTACACACTTCGTTTCAGTGGCAGGTACGACATCAGTTCGCTGGGAGAATTGGTGCTGGAATGGCGCGATGGCAAGCCGATTCGCCTGAATGACATCGCACGCATCGAGATGACGATGGTGGATGTGGCCACCCAGTTGCATCAAAATGGCGGACCGTCGCTCGCTGTCAACGTGATTCCCGAATCGGGCATTAACGTGCTGGAGGTGATGGATGAACTCAAGTCCGTGATTGCGGACCTGGCGGAAAATGAGCTGGACCGCGCCGACCTGACCATTCAGCAAAATTACGACGAAACCGTGTACGTTAAGTCTTCCATCGGCATGGTGCGCAACAACCTGCTGCTGGGCATGTCGCTGGCCATCGTGGTCTTGTGGTGGTTTTTGCGCAAATTTCGCGCCACGCTGAGCGTGGCGATGTCAATTCCGCTGTGCCTGCTGATCGCTTTCATGGTGCTGGATTTCACTGGCAGGACATTGAATATCATTTCCATGGCGGGCTTGGCCTTTGCCTCGGGTATGGTGATGGACGCCGCCATCGTGGTACTGGAAAATATATTTCGCCAGCGCGAAGCGGGGCGTGAGGGCGAAGAAGCCGCTCTTCGCGGTACCGCGCAGGTCTGGGGTGCTCTGCTGGCTTCCACTGCCACTACTGTCGCCATTTTCATGCCCGTGGTGTTCCTGCAGGATGAAGCGGGGCAGTTGTTTGGTGACCTGGCGGTGACCATATCAGCGGCGGTCATCGCCTCACTACTGGTGGCGGTGACCGTGCTGCCCACAGCGGCGGCGGATTGGGTCAAGGGCGAAGCCATCGAGGATCGCCACCGCAGCTGGTGGCGCTGGGTGACCAGGCACATTATGAGCTGGACGGATACGCCACGGCGCCGGTGGACTTTCGTGGGCTTGCTGACCGGGGCTCCTCTGGTGCTTGCCCTGTTGCTGATTCCGCCAGCAGACTACCTGCCCGAGGGCAAGCGCAATTTCATCTTTGGTTTCATGATAACGCCGCCGGGTATTGGTGTGGAGACCGCCAGCCGTGAACTGCTGGATGTCATTGATCAACGCCTTGAACCTTATATGAACGGTGAAAAGCCACAGCAGATAAGGAGCTATTTTCTCGGCGCCTCGCCAGCTTTCGGCATGTTCATCGGTGCTGAAGCGGTAGATCCCGGCGATGTGGACGAATTGCTGCAGATTTTCAATTCGGAGATCATGACAGGCTTCCCCGACACCTTTGGGTTTGCGCAGCGCAGAGCAGTTTTCGGTGGCTCGCGGGGAGGCCGCCAGATTGATGTGGATTTGCAGGGTGACTCATTCGAGTCGTTGCTGGAAGCAGGACATGCAGGGTTTGACGCCATCATGCAGGCATTGCCGGGCGCCAGTGTTCGTCCTTCCCCCAGCCTGGAACTGGCGGAACCACAACTCAGGTTGATCCCTAACGACCGAAAAATTGCCGAGGTCGGCTGGAACCGTTCGCGCATGGCCGCCATCGTGCGCGCCATGGGGGATGGCGTTTTCCTGGGCGAATATTTCGACGGCAACCGGCGTTATAATGTCATCCTGCGGGCCGAAGAGTGGTACACGCCCGAAGAACTGGCGGCCATGCCGGTTGCTACCGCCAGTGGAGAAGTGCTGACTATTGGCGAACTCACCCGTGTAACGCGTACAGCCGGTCCGTCTCAGATCCGGCGCATCGACCGCAAGCGCACCCTGACGCTGGAGGTGACACCACCATCCGGTATGGCGATGGAAGAAGCTCTGGCTGTCATCAATGAGCAGGTCAAACCCGCGATACTGCCGCTGTTGCCAATGAGTGGCTCGGTCACGTTGCGCGGTACGGCTGAAGCACTGGACGAGGCTCTTACGAGCATGTCGGGCAGTTTCGCGCTGGCGATCGTGCTGCTTTATCTGCTGATATCCGCCCTGTTCCGTTCATTCACCGATTCCCTGCTGGTGATCCTGACCATCCCGATGGCGACTGTAGGCGGTATCATATCCTTGCGTCTGATGGACCTGGTGCTCTTGTCAACCGGCGGACAACAGATGGATCTGCTGACCATGATCGGCTTCGTTATCCTGCTGGGCCTGGTGGTGAATAATGCCATTTTGCTGGTGTATCGCGCCCGCGATGCCGAACGCGAAGGCATGGGCCGGCGGGATGCGGTCGAAAGTGCAATCCGCTTGCGTTTGCGCCCCATCCTGATGAGCACCATGACCAGTATTTTCGGCATGCTGCCGTTGATGTTGATTCCAGGTTCAGGCACAGAACTGTACCGGGGGATGGCCGCGGTGATTGTTGGTGGTATGCTGATCAGTACGCTGTTTACCCTGTTGTTGCTTCCCAGCCTGTTACGCATGAAAGAAGAGTTGAATCTTGCGTCAAACCTGGTTGGGGAAGTGAGCTGAATGAAGATGATGATTAAATTGCCAAGAACGACAAAAGTGGGGCTTGTGCTGCTGTTGCAGGTGCTTTCCGGGCTGGCCTGGTCTCAGGAAGACCAGCCAGCGCTGGTGAAAGTGACCGAAGCCAGCATGCAGGACATTGCGCCGGTCACGCTGGTTCCAGGCACGGTAGTCAGCAGGAACGACGCCAGGTTGTCGGCCGAAGTGCAGGGCAGGCTCACCAGTGTCGCGGATGTGGGAACAGTGGTCCTGGCTGGAGAAGCAGTCGCTGAAATTGAGGACACCAGCCTCCGCCTGAGGCAGGCTGAATTGCAGGCAGAGGTGAAGCGGGCAGAGGCCCGGTTACGTTTCCTGGAAAGTGAGGAGAAACGGTTCAGTCAACTGGCTGAATCCAACCTGGCTGCACAAGCCCAACTGGATCAGACACGATCCGATCGTGACGTGGCCCGGGCAGATCTGGCGATAGCACGCGCCAGGCTGGCCCAGAATGCAGATCAGTTGGCCAGGACCAGGATCATGGCTCCCTTCAACGGTGTGGTCGTGGAGCGCCTGATGACGCCGGGTGAACGGGTAACCGAAGGCAGCAAGGTCGTCCGACTGGTTGATCAGCAAAGCCTGGAAGTGATCGCACGTGCGCCCCTGAAATATTATCCATTCGTTAAAACGGGGCAGTTACTCGATCTGCGGGCCGGGGAACTGACAACTTTCGGTGAGGTTCGCACGGTAGTTGCGGTCGGTGATGAGCATACCCATCAGTTTGAATTGCGGCTGGACCTGGAAGGAAGCCGCTTTCCGGTTGGGCAGACATTGCGTGTGTCGATTCCGACCGCAGATTCGCGCAAGGTTCTGACTGTTCCGAGGGATGCCCTGGTGTTACGCCCAGACGGGCACAGTATTTTTATTGTTGATGCCGACGATCAGGCTCAACAAATTCACGTGACGGTTGGGGTAGGCCAGGGGGAGCATATTGAAGTGCGTGGCGCCATCTCTCCGGGAGACAGGGTGATCATTCGCGGGAATGAAAGGCTGCGGCCCGGCCAAGCCGTCAATATCATGGACAGCTAGCCAAGTGTTAACTGGCCTTAAGCCCCGCAGACCATAAGAATGACTGACAGCAGCAAGGCTGTTCACGGCAATAATTTCCTCGAACGCATGGTCCGCGTGGAACATGGTGAATGGCCCCGTCTGGCCATCGCGTTTTGCTATTTTTTCTTTCTTCTCGGTGGTTATTTCATGTTGCGGCCCATCCGGGGCGCCGTGGCGGCCAATAACAGCGAAATTCTGCATTGGCTTTACACCGGAACGTTCCTGACCATGCTGGCGATTGTGCCCGTTTTCGGTTTTCTTGTTTCCCGTTTTCGACGGGGACAGTTTATCCCTGCGATTTACCTGTTTTTCCTGTTCAACCTCGTTTTGTTCATTCTCGGTTTCAGGGACGACGATACCCCGTTGTGGATGCAGCGGACGTTCTACATCTGGCTCAGCGTATTCAATCTTTTCGTGGTTTCGATCTTCTGGAGTTTCATGGCGGACATTTTTCAGCCGGGCCAGGCGCAACGCCTGTTTGGCTTCATCATGGCGGGAGGC
>JAIVWI010000189.1:0-5342 GCA_048636595.1 Oceanospirillum sp.
CTGACAAAAACTGTAAGAGGTCGCTTGCGGCCGAAACGCCGGTCACGCCCAAGGACGCTCCTACAAAAACTGTAAGAGGTCGCTTGCGGCCGAAACGCTGGTCGCGCCCAAGGACGCTCCTACATTAGCCAGTCAATTTCTTGTCCAGCGAAGCATTTCCCGCGCCCTCAAACATCAAGGCCAAAGAGCACGCCATCAACAACAGGGCCCACTGGTAACCACCCTCGGCAAACATGCCGTTCGGAAGATGCACCAGCGCAACGGCAATCAGCATTGCGAATGCCAGCCCCGCGGCCCAGAACCGGGTGACCAGGCCAATAATCAGGAATCCCCCGCCGAAGGTTTCAAAAAAAGCGACAAGAAAAGCGCCCGCCATGGGTAAAGGGATTCCAATACTGCCCAGCCATCCAGCCAGCCCGGCCAGTGATTGATCACTTCCCCAGCCAAACTTACCCGCACCGTGCCCAATAAAAATAATACCCGTAACGATCCGCAGCACGAACATGCCCCAGCCCGCATCGGTGATCAAAAGTTTTTTGAAGTCCATCGATTTTCTCCATTTTTTATTTGCTTGTGTGAAGCACATTTATTCTTTCACAAAAAGCTGGTTAAGGGTGAGACAATGGAAATCCATCCCCAGGCAAACTAACATCTCCTCATGGGACATCGCTTATCAAAAATTTATACACGCACCGGCGACAAGGGCACGACCGGACTCGGCGACGGTTCAAGGGTTGAGAAAGACAATCTGCGGGTCGAGGCTTTTGGTACCGTGGATGAACTCAACAGCACCGTGGGGTTGGTGCTTGCGGCAAAATTACCAGGCAGTATCCAGTCGATCCTCAACCGCGTGCAACACGAATTGTTCGATCTCGGCGGTGAGTTGTGCATGCCGGGCACCGTGCTGATTCCCGACAGTTACATCGAAGACCTGGAGGCCGATCTGGACGAGCTCAATGAGAATCTGCCACCGCTGAAGGATTTCATCCTGCCGGGCGGGTCGGAATCAGCAGCGCGCTGCCACCTGGCGAGGACCGTTTGCCGGCGGGCCGAGCGCAGAGTGGTGGCCCTGGCCCGCGATGAAGACGTTAACGAAGCCACCATCCGCTACCTGAACCGCCTTTCCGATTTCCTGTTTGTAGCCGCCAGGGTTATTGCCCGCGCAGACGGCGGTTCCGAAGTCCTCTGGGTGCACGGAGACCAGCGCCTGTAAGAGCGTCCTTGGGCGCGACCAGCCTTTCGGCCGCAAGCGACCTCTTACAGTTCGCGCGCTAATCATTGCTGGGAAATGAGAACTGTGCGCCTTCGCGTACTCCGCTGGAGGGCCAGCGCTGGGTGATCGTTTTACGCCGCGTGTAGAAGCGGACCGCGTCAGGCCCGTATGCGTACAGGTCTCCAAACAGGGAGCGCTTCCAGCCACCGAAGCTGTGGTAGGCGACCGGCACCGGCAGCGGGACATTGACGCCGACCATGCCGACCTTGATATTGTCGCTGAAATACCGCGCGGCCTCGCCATCGCGGGTAAAGATGCAGGTGCCGTTGCCGTATTCGTGCCGGTCAATCAGGTCCATGGCTTCCTGCATCGTGTCCACGCGCACCACGCAGAGCACGGGACCAAAAATTTCGTCCTGGTAAATCTTCATTTCCGGTGTCACGCGGTCGAACAGTGTGCCGCCCAGGAAAAACCCGTCCTCGTGACCACTGACACAGAGTCCACGTCCGTCCGCGACCAGTTCTGCACCTTCATTCTCACCCAGGTCCACGTATCCTTTCACTTTCTCAAAGTGCTGGCGGGTGACCAGTGGGCCCATATCGTTGTTGTTGTCGGTGCCCGGACCAACTTTCAGCTGCTCCAGTTCCGCTTTCAGTTTTCCAACCAGGACATCCCCGGTTTCCTCACCTACCGTAACTGCCACGGCAATAGCCATGCAGCGTTCCCCGCAGGAACCGTAAGCCGCACCCATCAGCGCAGACACGGCATTGTCCATGTCCGCATCGGGCATCACGATGGCGTGGTTCTTGGCGCCGCCCAGCGCCTGCACGCGCTTGCCGTGCGCACCGCCGGTTTGATAGACATATTCCGCAATCGGTGTGGAGCCCACGAAAGAAACCGCCTGCACCCGCGGATCCGTCAGCAGCGTATCCACGGCTTCCTTGTCACCGTTCACCAGGTTGAAGACACCTTCGGGCAAGCCTGCTTCGTGCAGCAGTTCAGCCACCAGCATCGGGGCGGACGGATCCCGCTCAGAAGGCTTGAGTACAAAGGTATTGCCGCAGGCGATAGCCATCGGATACATCCACATCGGCACCATCGCCGGGAAGTTGAACGGTGTGATACCGGCCACCACACCCAGGGGCTGGAACTCGCTCCAGCTGTCCATCGCCGGACTTACGTTCTTGCTGTGTTCACCTTTCAGGAGTTCTGGCGCGCCACAAGCGTATTCGACAATTTCCACACCCCGCGAAAATTCGCCCAGTGCATCATGCAAAACCTTGCCATGCTCTTCAGTAAGCAGCGCCACGACTTGGTTTGCATTTTGTTCCAGCAATTCCTTGAAACGGAACATGATGCGGGCACGCTTGGTGACCGGTGTATTGCGCCACGCGGGGAAAGCCGCTTCTGCGGCTGCGATCGCTTCTTCCACAGTCGCCTTGCTCGCCAGCGCCACCTGCCTGACCACTTTTCCGGTCGCCGGGTTAAATACGTCCTGGCTGCGTCCGTGGTCTGCCACATTCCTGCCGTTGATGAAGTGGCCAACGATTTCCAGGGTTTCAATGCCTGCTATAGCTTCGGTACTCAATATTTATTCCTCAGGTATTTCTCGATTAAGCAGCCAGCTTGCGTGGCCGGCAAAATTCAATAGTTATTTGCTGCTAGTCAATACTATCCAGTACTTTCCTGATCTTTTCAAAAGTCATGGTCATGTCCTCGGGCCGGGAATTCAGGAAGGGCGAGAATTGCAGCATGTCCATGCCATTGCGAATCACCAGGTCTTCTTCCCAGAAACACTTTTTATGCATTTCCATACCGCGCGTCCCGGGTGCATCGGGGCGAGGCTCAATCTCCACTGCCCCCATCAGCCCGAAGTTGCGCACGTCCATCACTTTCGGGTGATCTTCGAGCGAGTGGATTGCCTGCTCGAAATGACTTTCCAGATCCCTGGCCTGCGCGAATGTGCCTTCCTCGCGATAAACTTCCAGCGTGGCCAGGCCGGCAGCGGCTGCCACCGGGTGTCCTGAATAAGTGTAACCATGAAACAACTCGATCATTTGCCCCGGGCCCTGCATGAACGAATCGTACACCTCGTCACGCACCAGGACCGCACCCATCGGAATCACACCGTTGGTCAAGCCCTTGGCGGTGGTGATAATGTCTGGCGTCACGCCAAAGCGCAGCGCAGCAAAAGGCTCTCCCACCCGGCCGAAAGCGGTAATCACCTCGTCAAAGATCAACAATATCCCATAGCTGTCACAAATCTCGCGCAACCTCTGCAGATACCCTACCGGTGGCGGCAAAACACCGGTTGATCCGGGCACCGGCTCGACGATCACGGCAGCAATATTCGATCCGTCATGCAGCGCAGCCAGCCGCTCCAGCTCATCCGCCAGGTGTGCGCCCCATTCAGGTTGTCCCTTGCTGAATGCGTTGTGCTCCAGGCTGTGTGTGTGCGGCAGGTGATCCACGCAAGGCAACAGGCTGGCCCCGAAGGATTTTCGGTTCGGCGACATGCCACCAACGGACATTCCACCAAAATTGACACCATGATAACCACGCTCGCGCCCAATCAGACGCGTGCGGTGCCCTTCCCCCCTCGCCCGGTGACAGGCCAGTGCAATCTTCAGCGCCGTATCCACCGATTCAGATCCAGAGTTCGTGAAAAAGCAGTGGTTAAACCCCTCCGGCGCCATATCGCTTAACTCGGCAGCCAGTTGGAAAGCCTTTTCGTGGCTTGCCTGGAAGCTCATGGCAAAATCCAGCGTTGCTACCTGCTGCTGAACCGCTTCAACTATTTTCGGGTGGCAATGGCCCAGGCCGCTGGTCCACAAGCCGGAAAACGCATCATAGAGCTGTCTGCCGTCTGCTGTCTGGTAGTAATGGCCGCTGGCGCTAACAACGATCCTGGGGTTCTTTTTGAAATCCCGGTTGGCCGTAAACGGCATCCAGTAGGATTCCAGCGCTGCGGTATTGATACTCATTTGTCATTCCCCTGTGGACTTGGTCAACAAACGTCTATTATATTAGACGTTCTATCATATTTCCATCGGAAATTTGTCAAATAAAGTAATTGTTGTCTATTATTTTGCTAGCAATTTGGGGAGTTAAGGGAGAGACAGCGTCACCGTAAATATTCCACGGAAATCATTTGCGAATACACCGCTGTCGATCTTGTAAGGGCTGCTCAGATCTGTCCCTACGACTTTCGCTTCGAGATACAGGTGACGGTAGGTATACCCGACCCCGGCACCATAGTTCCAGTAATCCGGGTTTCCAAATGGAATGATACCGAAGGGCTCGATCACGTCGTAGGCATTACCAAAACTATATCCACCGTAGACCAACACGCTCCAACCGCTTTCCCATTGATAGCTGTATCCGCCATCAAGGTACCAGGCACTTTTGCCGACACCCGCAAAATTATTCGAATAAGACAACTTGATACTGAATGCATCCCAACTGAAACCACCGTAAAATTCACCGAAGTTGGCGCTGCTGAGCCCGGGATAGGTATAAGCCAGGTAACCGGCATCCCAAGAGATGCCGGAATCCCCGAAATCACGGCTGATGCCGACAGTGTAGTCAATCTCAATGTCTGCATCACTGTCCTTGCCCCAATCCAGCGAAGAAGCCCATACAGATGCATAGAACCCGCTGTCATGTCCGTAGTTGAGACTTCCCTGGATTGCAAAATCTTCGGCGGTCTGCGAAAAACCTCGATAATCGTAGTCACTGGTCAGCGAGAGTGTGCTTGAAAACCCCGCGCTGGCGGCGCCTGAAATCAAAGTAAGTGATGCAACTGTTGCTAATGTTCTGAGCTTCATCTTTCTTCCTCAACGAAAGTATCGCCCCGCAGGACAGGTATTCCCTGACCCGGGGCGGTGATTGGCTTCAAACTTTTAGATGCAACTTACGTGCCAGAGAACACATGCTTTTAAAAACAGTCAGATAGATCAATTACCAGGTTTCATAATGGCATTTCGACACCCGTAAAGGTGCGTGAATGGAGCGGCTGCCCCGAAATGGTACGGTGCTGCCTGCGGGATCAAAAGGTCGGCGGAGTATTGGCGCTGACGATACGGGCGGGCACTTTCCCCGTGTTCCTGAAACGGTGTGGCAGGCGGCT
>JAIVWI010000190.1:0-4897 GCA_048636595.1 Oceanospirillum sp.
TGCTTGTAGAGCGGGTATCAGTTACTGACAAAGCCAGGGCTGTTATAGACCGGTTGCGGGAACAGCATGGGGATTTGATGTTTCACCAGAGCGGTGGCTGTTGCGATGGCTCCGCTCCCATGTGTTTTGCAAAAGGTGATTTTCTGATTGGCTCCAGGGACCTGTGCCTGGGTGAAATTCACGGTTGTCGTTTTTACATGGCGGCAGACCAGTTTGAGTACTACAAGAACACGCATATAACGGTTGATGTTTCAGAGGGCAGGGGATCGAGTTTCTCCCTGGAAATCCCGCTCGGTTTGAGATTCATGGCCATTTCACGACTTTTTACCGAAGATGAGTTAAGTCATATCAGACCGGTTGAAGCGGGAGACTCTGCGGCTGATTAACTGATCTCCGGATTCAGGCTGTAGGTCCCGGTGATGCTTGCCTGGGCGAGAATATGCCCCTCGATTGCGCTGCGAACCCCGGCGCCGCCAAATTCCCCTTCCAGGGGGCAGCGTTCGATGTCGAGCGCGTACAGCGTGAATACGTAGTGGTGCATGATGCTGTCGTTCCAGGGCGGGCAGGGGCCGTCATAGCCGTAGTATTTTCCTTCCATGTCGGCATCGCCGGCAAACCAGTCTGTGTAATTGTTCAAACCCTGCCGGGTGCCACCGGGTCCATCCGGTCCGTCTTTTCCCCGTGCCGTCACGGCGTTTGAGTACTCGCCCTCAGCGATGGAGCTTACCGTTGGCGGCAAATCGACAAGCACCCAGTGATAAAAATCCACGCGCGGCAGGTCGGCTGGAACCTCACGGCCTTCCTGGTTGACGTCGTCGGGCTTGCTCGGCACATCGGGATCACAGCAGATCAGGACCAGGGACCGGGTACCGTCAGGAATCCCATTCCATTCGAAAGCCGGATTCCGGTTGTCCGACATCGTCGCGTGATTCTCAGGGTCGGGCGCACAAAATGCGAGCGCAGTCGGGATCGCTTGATTATCGCCAAAGCTCGGGCTGGTCAGGTTCATATCCATCCTCCGATGCAAAAACACCATTCTGCCAGTTAGACCATTGCGGTGCGATGACAATAGTCAACTGGCAGAAAATGCCAGATGGCGGTATGGCCTGCTGCAGGCTTCAGCCGGAGCCATTCAGCTCTTCACAAAGCGCCTGCCCATCCGGTATCACACGCGTGATGTCTATCTCGCCTTCAATGCCGTCATCCGTCAGCGAGTAGTTCAGTATTGCATGACTGCAATCTCTGAAGTCGATGCTCATGGTGCCAACTGGGTTCACGCTGACTTCTTGCGGATCATTGAAGCTGCCGCCGCTTGATTCATAAACGTCGAGATTTGCCAATGGGCCCGTGAAGTCCCCCTGGGCAGTCAACCAGCGCTGGCCGGATGCGGTGTCGTCTCCAAAAGTAAACCAGGCAACAAAGATGAAGTTCCCTCCAGCCGGATTGGGATAAACATCAAACAAAAAACCTTGCCCGGGTGTGTCGGTGTCATACCAGGCGCCGTCCATGCCGGCATTGATGTCGACCGACTCAATTGCGCATATCCTGGTATCACGCTCCTCACAGATATTGCCCGATTCCGGGATCAAACGCTGTAATAGCAAGCTGTGAGTCCCTGAAATTGATAATCGTCTGCAAGACAAAAGCTCATCAAAATGGCGCCACCTGGGCACCTTATTATTTGTAATAAACAGCCATAGAGGTTATATATGCAGCACGTGGAGCAAAAAATAAGAAATGAAGCCGCCTGGTCCGGAAGCACAAGCGGATTGAATTTTCACGTGCTGTCAACCTACAAACCGAAAATAGGAGAGTATTCATGATGGTTCGAAATCCGTTATCGCTATCCATAGCGACCGTTCTTTTATTATCTTCGGCGACTGCTTTTGGGCAGGACACCGAGGCGCAGAAATTGGTCGAAGCCGACGACGTCTTCATGGAGGAAGTTACGGTAACGGCTCGTAAACGAGAGGAAACACTGCAGGATGTACCGTTCTCAATCGCAGCCAGGACGGAAGGTCAGATACAGCGCAGCGGTTTAACCTCACTGGAAGACATTTCCCAAACCGTGGCGTCATTCTCGGTGCAGAACCTGGGGCCCGGGCAAAGCGTGGTCGCCATTCGCGGCTCATCAGCCGGCAAACAGGACCGGGACTTGCCCGGCATCAAAGAGCAAGTGGGTGTGTATCTTGATGAATCAGTCATCTCACTCTCGCTGTTTACACCCGATCTGGACCTGTTCGACCTCAGCCGGGTCGAGGTTTTGCGCGGACCGCAGGGCACTCTGTTTGGATCAGGCTCTCTATCCGGTACGTTGCGTTATATCACCAATCAGCCGGACCCGGAAGATGCATACGGTGCAGTGGAACTGAATTTCAATTCGATTGACAGTGGCGGCACAGGTGGTCACGGCAAGGCATTCTATAATACGCCACTGGGTGACAATGCCGCACTTCGCGTCGTAGCCTACTACGATGATCTGCCGGGTTTTATCGATGCACATCAACCCGACGGCAGCCTCAAAAAGGACGTCAATGACGGCACGCGCACCGGTGGCCGCTTTTCGCTTCGTTTGGAGACCATGGAAAACCTGGTCGTCACACCCAGGCTGGTCTACCAGAAAGTCGAAGTGGATGGCTACAACCGTGAAGACATCTACAACATCCTCGGCAATGAGTTCACCACCACCCGGCCGAATGTTTCATACGATGAGAACGAACAGTACACCCAGTTCGACGAAAACTTCACGGACGAATTCACCCTGGTGGATCTGAATATCGAGTATGACTTCGGGAAAATCAACCTGACTTCGATTACGTCCTATACCAACCGGCATATCCTGGCAGGCAGGGACGCAGGCGCGCTGACTTCCAGTATCACCGGCGGAAGCATCGGACTTTCGGAAGATGTTTATACACTTGATTCGCCTCTGGATGACCGCACCGATGTCTCAGGCTGGACACAGGAACTCCGCCTGGATGGCGGCAGTGATTCCTTTGCCTGGGTTGCCGGCTTTTTCTACAGCGATTTCGACCGCGATTACGGCCAGGGTTTGCTGGTGAAAGGCTTTACCGAACTGACCGGTATCCCGACCAAGGGAGATTTTATTGCACCCGAAGACGGCCTGTTCTGGTCTGCCCTGGCATACGATTTTAAACAATGGGCACTTTTCGGCGAGGCAACCTGGGCGGTGACCGATAGACTGGACCTGACCGGTGGCGTGCGTTACTACGATTTCGATGAAAAACGCACACAGACTTTTGACGGTATTTTTGCGGCGCCCGGCACCACCTCTGGCGGGGCCACGGCTGATGGTTTCGCGCCACGTGTGATCGCCGATTTTGCGATCAACGACGATGTAACCATCAACGGCCAGATATCCAAAGGTTTCCGGCTTGGAGGATTGAATGATCAGCTCAACGTTCCGTTGTGCACGCCCGAAGACCTGACTACTTTCGGTGGCAATGACAGCTTTGGCGACGAAAAGCTGTGGAACTACGAAATCGGTATGAAATCCGTCCTGATGGGTGGCCGGGCTACGTTCAATACCGCGATTTTCTACCAGGACATCCAGGACCTGCAGGCCGTGCTGCTGGCTGGATCCTGCTCCTCCCGAATCGTCTTTAACGTGCCCAAAGCGCACAGCACGGGAATTGAATTCGAATTTGCGGCGCAACAGACTGATCGATTCGACTGGGCGCTTACCGCCAGTTATATCAGCGCCAAACTGGATTCGTCCGTGACCTCCACCGCGCCTGATGGATCCATCTCGATCCTGGCCGGCCTGGAGGACGGTAATCGCCTGCCTTCCGTGCCGAAATTCCAGGGTTCTGCGGCGGCCACCTATATCTTCCCGATGGATAATGGCTGGGAAAGCTATATTCACGGAATCGTGAGTTATGTCGGTGACCGGGTAACCCAGTTCGGTGACTACTCTGAAGGCTTTGGCTTTGTGAACATGCTGGCCTTCGAAGAAGGCGGCGGCGGAACCATTGGCGGCCCGTTGACCCAGTGCTGTTTCAGTTTTGATTTTAAACTGCCCAGTTACACCACTGCCAACGCCCGGATTGGATTCCGCAACGACAGATGGGACGTCGCGTTTTATGTGAACAACTTCACCGATGAGCATGCCCGCCTGGCGCTGGATCAGGAACGCGGCACGCTGGCGCGTGTGGGTTTCCTGGTTAACCAGCCAAGGACTTACGGAATTACCGCAAGGGTAGGTTTCTGAAAAGAAAACAAGCTGCATTTGAAAACCGCCCTCCGGGGCGGTTTTTTTGTTTGCTCGGCGAAGCCGGCAAACCCATCTTTTTACGACCCGCTGCTATACTTTTAATTGATCCGCAAGCGCGATGGAGGAAACCATGACAGCGAGCGCCCAATTTTCAATTGGCGATCTGGTACACCACAAACTGTTTGATTACCGCGGCGTCATAGTCGACGTGGATCCACGTTTGATGCTGTCCGATGAATGGTATGAAGCCGTCGCGCGCTCACGACCACCGAAGGACCAACCCTGGTACCGTGTGCTGGTGCACGACTCCGTAAATGAGACCTACGTGGCCGAGCGCAACCTGGAACCGGATACAAGCGGCGCACCGATTCGTCATCCATTGATCGAGACCTGCTTTCACAGCTTTAGCGATGGACACTATTTGACGGCTGGACGAATGAACTGAGGGCAGTCCCTGCGGAATTAGGACCTTCGTCGCCCGTCATCCGGGCCGGCTCGGTATTCGCTCAGGCGTTGCATAAGCCACTGGCCGAAAGCCATCCTCTCTTCGCTTTCGCACTCGATGTAGTACGGCTTGCCGCTCATGGAACTCTTGCTGGCCAAACGCTCGATGAATTTCTCGCTCGTCGGAGCGTAGCGTTTGCCTCGCCGGTATTTCATCCG
>JAIVWI010000190.1:4907-5247 GCA_048636595.1 Oceanospirillum sp.
AATGAATGTGCAATCGCTGCTGCCGATGGTATTGAGCAGATAATCGATCTCCGCCGGGGCCTCGTCCGCACGTGCGCCCGGCGGCAGCAGACATATCAGGAGCGCGAAAGCGAGAACGGCCCTCATCGTTCGATTCCCGAAATGGTAGTGCGTTTGATCACAGGCGCAATCGCACCAACATCGGGTTGTGGTCCGATGAGCCTACACGGTGTGTCGTCGCGTCGATCACCTGGAGACCGCGGACATATATATGATCCAGGGCCTGCCCGAAAGCTCGCTTGCGGTTATCCTCGTCGTAGTCGAGCATCGCGAGCCCGAGGCTTTCGGCCACCTCATGCAG
>JAIVWI010000191.1:0-5209 GCA_048636595.1 Oceanospirillum sp.
CCGACCGTGGTTATGGCTTGACCACGGTTGAGTACGCTTATATTGCAGAGGAAACAGGACGATCCCACCTGGCCGCCGAGTCATTCAACTGCAGCGCACCGGACACAGGGAACATGGAAGTACTGGAACGTTATGGCAACGAAGCACAGAAAAGCCAGTGGCTGGAACCCTTGCTGAACGGCGAAATTCGCTCCGCCTACGCAATGACTGAACCGGGTGTAGCCTCATCTGACGCCACCAACATCTGCACCAGTGCTGTACTGGAAGACGGCCAGTGGGTCATCAATGGCGAAAAAACCTATATCTCGGGCGCGGGTGATCCCCGCTGCAAGATCCTGATCTGCATGGTCAAGACCAATCCCGACAACAACCGTCACACACAGCAATCACAGATACTCGTACCGATGGATACCCCCGGTGTGGAAATCGTTCGACCGATGCACGTCTTTTCTTCGGACGAGGCGCCACACGGTCATATGCACCTGCGCTTCACCAATGTGCGCGTGCCGGAGGAAAACATCATCCTGGGTCCCGGCCGGGGCTTTGAAATTGCCCAGGGCCGGCTGGGCCCGGGGCGTGTGCACCATTGCATGCGGGCGATCGGCATGGCCGAGCAGGCGCTGGAATTGATGTGCCGCCGATCTGTAAGCAGGACGGCATTCGGCAGACCTCTGGCAAAACTGGGCGGCAATTACGACCGCATAGCGGAAGCCCGCATGAACATAGACATGGCCCGCTTGCTAACCCTGAAAACGGCCCATGTTATCGATACCCGGGGTGTCAATGAAGCACATCTCTGGATTTCCAAGATCAAGGCAGCGGTACCGGCAATCACCATCAAGATCATTGACGACGCCATCCAGATGCACGGCGCCGCGGGACTCTCACAGGATTTCCCACTGGCGACCATGTACAGGCATGCACGCACGCTGCGCCTGGCCGACGGACCGGACGAAGTCCACCGCATGGTGGTGGCGCGCAGGGAACTGCAACCTTACCTGAAGGAGAATTAATATATGCGCGAAGCAGTCATCGTTTCCACGGCCCGGACACCCATCGGGAAAGCGTACCGTGGTTCATTCAACAACACCGAGGCCCCCACGCTGGGCGGCCATGCCATCAGACACGCCGTTCAACGAGCCGGGCTGGAGCCCGGTGAAGTTGAAGATGTCATCATGGGCTGCGCCCTGCCCCAGGGCTCGCAAGGATCCAATATTGCACGTACATCAGCCCTCAGCGCCGGCCTGCCGGTAAGCGTTGCCGCTATGACGGTTGACCGCCAGTGCTCGTCCGGCATGATGGCCATCGCTACGGCCGCAAAATCCATCATTTCAGATGGCATCGACATCATGGTCGGCGGTGGCCTGGAATCGGTCAGTATCGTGCAAAACGAGCATCTGAATACCTATCGCGCGGTCGATCCACGCCTGGTCGCATTGCATGAACACGTCTACATGCCGATGCTGGATACGGCAGAAGTGGTCGCACGCCGCTACGACATCAGCCGCAAGGCCCAGGACGAATACGCCTTGCAAAGCCAGCAACGCACCGCGGCGGCCCAGGCAGCAGGAAAGCTGGATGATGAGATCGTTCCCCTGCCCTCCAACATGGGCGTCATGGACCGGGAGACCAAAGAAATATCTTTTCACGATGTCGTGCTGGAAAAAGACGAAGGGAACCGCCCCACAACCACCCTGGAAGGTCTGACCGGTCTGAAAACCGTGCGGGAAAATGGCTACATCACAGCCGGCAACGCCAGCCAGCTGTCCGATGGCGCCTCAGCCGCGGTTGTAATGGAAGCGAGCCTGGCGGAAAAACGTGGCCTGGAACCGCTGGGTTATTACCGCTGCACGGCCGTGGCCGGTTGCGAGCCGGACGAGATGGGCATCGGTCCGATTTTTGCCGTACCGAAGTTGCTGAAACAAACCGGTTTAAGCATGGACGATATTGGCCTGTGGGAACTGAACGAGGCTTTCGCCGTGCAGGTTATTTACTGCCGTGATCAGCTGAATATTCCGGATGAAATCCTCAACGTAAATGGCGGCGCCATTTCCATCGGCCACCCTTACGGTATGTCCGGCGCACGCATGGTGGGGCATGCCCTGATCGAAGGGAAACGCCGTGGCCTAAAATATGTCGTTTGCACCATGTGCATCGGCGGTGGCCAGGGTGCTGCATCCCTGTTTGAAGTTGCATAAGAGATGAGAGCTCTGGTTTGCAATGCATTTGGGCCACCCGAGTCGCTGAACCTTGAGCAGCACCATGCTCCACTGCCGGCCAGTGGCCAGGTGCTGGTTGATGTCAGGGCGGCAGGAATCAATTTTCCCGATATCCTGATGATCAGCGGCGAGTACCAGGTCAAGACTGCACCGCCCTTTGTGCCCGGCAATGAACTCGCCGGCATCGTGGCAGCTGTGGGCGAAGGCGTAAGCCGGTTTTCTGCCGGTGACCGCGTCATCGCCACACCCACGGGCGGGGCATTCGCGGAACAATGTGTCGTAGACCAGCACATGTGCCTGCCGTTACCGGACAAGCTGAGTTTTGAGCAAGGCGCGGGCTTTACGATCACCTACGCCACCTCCTATCACGCTTTTCACCAGAGCACTGCGCTCAAGCCGGGGGAGACCGTCCTGGTTCTTGGCGCAGCCGGGGGCGTGGGTATTACGGCCGTTGAAATTGCCCGGGCCCTGGGAGCCAGAGTGATTGCAGCAGCCAGCAGTTCAGAAAAACTGGAGTTTGCCCGGCAAGCCGGAGCAGAGGAACTCATCAATTACTCGCAGGTTTCTCTCCGCGATGCCGTCAGGGAATTGACAGGCGGCAAGGGTGTGGACATCGTTTTCGACCCGGTAGGCGGCGAACTGGCACAGCAGGCCTTACGCTCACTGGCCTGGCATGGCCGCTACCTGGTCATCGGTTTTGCCTGCGGCGAGATTCCGCAGTTCCCTGCCAACATTACACTGCTCAAAGAGGCCAGTATCACTGGCGTTTGGTGGGGTACCTGGGCAGAAAAACATCCGGCGGAAGCCCAATTAAATATGATGGAATTGGCCACCATGGTGCAAGACAACAAACTGAAACCCCGGGTAACGGAAACCTATCCGCTCACCCAATACGCGGCAGCATTCGCTGCCCTCACCAAGCGCAGAGCAAAAGGAAAAGTCGTACTGACGATGTAGCGACCTTCGTTAACCTGCCCGGATCAAACGCCGGCAATGCTCTGCCAGGTTCCGGGTGGCGACGCCAAAAGAGCGGAAACGCTTATCCTGGGTTTGACCGTGATAAAAGCGATAATAAATCTGTTGTAAAATTACTGCATTGCGGAAATAACCGTAGACCAGGTAGAACAGAAATCCAGAGGTGTCACGACCGGTAAGTTCGCTGTAAAGCGCAAGAATTTCAGTCCGGGTCATCATCCCTTCAGCGGTGGAAGGCTGCATCTGCAAAGCTTTCAGATAAGGCGGATCATCCGGCTCCATCCAGTAAGCAAGCGCGTTGCCCAGGTCCATCAGGGGCTCCCCCAGGGCACAGATTTCCCAGTCCAGAACGGCCCGTATTACGGTCGGATCCTGCTTGTCGAGAATTACGTTATCAATACGGTAATCGCCGTGCAGGACGGCGTGATGGCCGCTTCCGGCCGGCATATTTGACTCGAGCCAATTGCGGACATCGCTGAATTCGCCCACATCAGGGGTGATGACCCGTTCATAGCGGCCATTCCAACCCAGGATCTGGCGTTGCATATACCCCTCGGGCTTACCGAAGTCCCCCAGGCCCGCAGCGAGGTAATCCACCTGGTGCAGCTCGATCAGTTTTTCCCAGAATTGCCGGCAGAATCGTCGTGTATCTGTGGCCGTGAAGCCCCAGTCAGCCGGAATCGTTTCCTTGATCACCTGCCCCTCGACTTTTCGCATGACGTAGAACTCGGAGCCAATGACGGACTCATCATCCGTGTAGTAAAGCGTATCCGGAACACAGGCGTAAACAGGTTTAAGCGCGGTCATGATGCGGTACTCACGAATCATGCTGTGTGCCGATTTGGCCTTGGTGCCGAAAGGTGGACGGCGCACGACGAGGTCCTCGTTGCGGTACTTCAACCGGTAGGTCAGGTTCGAATTTCCACTGGCGAACTGGCTGATTTCAGGCCTGCCTTCCAAACCGGGAATCACCTTTTTCAGGTACCTGTCCAGCGCCTTCCAGTCCAGTTCTTCGCCGCTGCGCACCGGAGCCGTTGGATTACCCTGAAAACTCATCCCAGCGTAATTCCACCATCCATAATCAGTGTAGTTCCCGTGGTGTATGCGGCGCCGTCCGAAACCAGGTACAACACCCCACCGACCATGTCTCCGGGCTGTCCGGCACGGGGCACCGGTATTCTGGATAATCTTTTCTGCATTCCGGGATCTTCCACTAATGCTGCCGCAAAGCGGGTTTCAACAACACCCGGTAAAATCGCGTTGACGCGAATACCCATCTGCCCGTAATCCTTGGCAAACGATTTCGTCAGGCTGACCAGTCCCGCCTTGGTCATCGCGTAAACGGCCTGGCCAGGCATCGACACAAGGGCCGCTACGGACGCCACATTCACTATGCTGCCTCCCCCGCTTTCAGCCATCAACGGGACAGCGTGGCTCATCATGTAGTAGGGGCCTTTAAGGTTTACATCAACTGTCTTGTCAAAAGCATCGGGTGGAAGTTTTGCAGCCGGCCCGTAAAAAGGATTGGTGGCCGCGTTATTGATCAGGATATCCAGCCTGCCGAAATCTTTCCGGACCCCCTCGAACAGGGCTTCAATTTCATCCAGGTGTCCTGCGTGACAGGCCCTTGCAACAGCTTGACCTCCCTCCGCGATAATGGAATCAGCCACTTCCTGCACGCTTTCCTGTTTGCGGCTGCTCAACACGACTGTAGCGCCACAGGCCGCCAGGCCCCGGGCAATAGCCTCTCCAATACCACGCGAGCCGCCATTAACGACCGCTACTTTTCCTTCGAGATCAATTTTGTTCAAATGTGTTCTCCCAAACCCTTCAATTCAATCTGTCTCTGATCAGGCTTCAATGATCATCGCCTTTCGCCTGTTTTGCGCCGGAACCGCCGCATTCCTTCGATCCAGCGGTCGTGGTCTTCTGCTTTACGTTGAACATAGGTCCTGACCTGGGGATGTGGAATGACCAGAAAACGGCCTTCCTGGATGCCCGCCAGGATGCAATCG
>JAIVWI010000192.1:0-5131 GCA_048636595.1 Oceanospirillum sp.
CGAATAACTGGTCTATTTAACGAAAATGGACGGAAAATCTGGCCAAAAGGGCGTTTCCGCAGTAGGTTTTTTATTCTCGGACAGGCTCCTAGAGAGGGGTAACTTGCAAAACAAGGTTTGAGCGATGGCAGAAATTACGGAAACCCGCACCGGAAGGAAGACGGCCACGATACGTGCGGTACTTTTTGATTATGGTGGAGTGCTCGCTGAAGAGGGTTTTCGCGAGGGGCTGTTTTCGATTGCACGGCAACAGGGTCTGGAACCGGACGCCTTCTATCAGGCAGCGCAGGAAGGTGTCTACGACTCCGGTTTTGTCAGCGGCAAAGGAACCGAGGCAGACTTCTGGCGCTATATGCGGGAACGCTTTTCGCTACAGGGCGACGATGCATCGCTTTCCACTGAAATCCTGCAGCGCTTCGTGTTGCGCCCGCGTATGGTCGCCCTGGTGCGAACCTTACGCAGACGGGGATTCCTGGTGGGGATTTTGAGCGACCAGACGGTGTGGCTGGACCAGCTGGATCAGAGAGACCGGTTCTATCGGGAATTCGACCGGCTCTATATCAGCTACCGGCTGGGAAAGGGGAAACGGGACGCCAGCCTGTTCGATGATGTGGCAGCCGATCTCGACCTGAGTCCGGACAAGCTTGTCTTCATCGACGACAACCGGGGTAATGTGAAACGGGCCTGTTCCCGTGGCATGAACGGGATTGAATTCGCTTCCGAGGAGGAGTGTCTCGTCCGTCTTGAAGCGTTGTTGGGCCAGTCACTCCATGATGCGGCATGATGATTGTGAAAAGGCGATGAAAGACACCGATTGTGTGCAATTTCTACAGTGGGCCCTGCCGCAGCTGCATATGCGCTGGCCGGGATTCCGCAAGGTGCGCAGCCAGGTCTGCAAGCGTATCGAGCGACGCATCAGGGAATTACAGCTACCCGGCGTCCAAAGCTATCGGGATTACCTCCAGGAGACGCCAGGTGAGTGGTCGCTGCTGGATTGCCTCTGCCGCGTGACAATATCCCGCTTCTATCGTGACAAACGGGTCTTTGCCATGCTGGAACATGAGCTGTTGCCGCAAGCTGCTGAACAGGCTCTTGCCCGCGGTGAGAAAAGCCTGCGAGTGTGGAGCGCTGGTTGTGCTTCTGGCGAGGAACCCTATACGTTAGCCCTGTTGTGGGCATTGGGTCCGGCTGGCAGCTTTCCCGACCTTGATCTGCGTATCCTGGCAACAGACAGCGACTCCCATCTGTTGCACAGGTCTCACAAAGCCTGTTATGCATGGGGAAGTGTCAAGAACCTTCCCGAGCAGTGGAGAAGCGCTGCATTCTCCCGGTCGAACGACATCTACTGTCTGCATCGGGAATTTACCGATCAGGTAGAATTCAGGCTGCATGATGTGCGCGACGGTATACCGGACGGCCCCTTTCACATTGTACTGTGTCGCAACCTGGTATTTACCTATTTTGAGACGGCATTACAGCAGGCCTTCCTGGTGAATCTCCGCAAGGCAATGCATCCGCAGGGATTGCTGCTGCTGGGTGTCCACGAATCCTTGCCGGTGGGCGAGAGCGGGTTTGCCGTGCGATCAGAACGATTGGGTATTTATGAACAAATACCGTTGCGTAATGTGTAACAATATTAATGAAGCTGCTGTTCACGGTGACTACGGATTATTTCCTGCGCACAGGCTTCCGCCTCCAGTATTAATTTCCGTAATGCTGTATCCACGGCCTGTGCGGAACATTCAGAACAACGGCTCGGCTGAGCGATAGAAGTGGGCTCTCGCCCCAAGAACGAAAGTTCCTCGCTTTCCCTTAGATCAACCGGGCCAATGGATACTGTCAACTTAGACATCTTGAGCCAAAGCGGTACTGTATTTTTTCATTATTGACTTTCATTGGGCACAGGTAACCTGTTGCCATTCGGAATATGATCTGGAACGGAACTCACGATAATGATGAGCTTTCAACAGATGCCGCCCAATACGAAACAGATTGCAGACCTCAGCATGTACGGTGAGAAATCGTTGGGCTTGCCCAATGGATTTGAACCCTCGCATCAATCTTTCCCGTTGCCGTGTTGGCTCATGCGATACTTCAGCACGGTTGTTTGCATAGCGATCAGAGCAATGGGGTACCGCAGGCATAATTTCGCGAAGCGCTGCTGAATAACTTTTCAGTTTGTCCGTCACTATTCGCCTGGGAGATGCACATTGTCCCTTGAGCAATTTATGAAAAAAGCGTTTTGCTGCCTGTTTGTTTCGCCGTTTCTGCACCAGGAGATCAATGGTATCTCCGTCCTGATCCACGGCTCTCCACAAGTAAACATGCTCACCATGAATCTTGGTGAATACCTCATCAAGATACCAGGTATCACCCAAACTGCCTCGCTGTTTTTTCAGCTTGTGAGCGTATTCCGGCCCAAACCGAGCGCACCAGTGCCGAATTGACTCGTAGGAAACCTCAATTCCGCGTTCAGCCAAAAGATCTTCGACATCTCTCAAACTCAAGCAAAAACGATGGTAGAGCCACACTGAGTGGCTGATGATTTCAGCCGGAAATCTATAGCCATGGCAGGATGATTTTTTACTATTCATGGGGATAGTCTGCCGGAATTTTACTTAACTTGACAGTATCGGCTTGCCGCAAACTACCGGGGGCCCGCTCGCTCTGTAACGTCACTGACGCGACTTCATCGGCGGCAATCTTCTCCTTGAAATCGGTATAGGAGAGGGTCTGCTGTTGCTGCTGCGGATTGCGCGATTTCGTTACCTTGTCGTCAGGGTTTTGTCTCTCATCGGGGTTTCCACATCTTTGAAAGGCTGTCAGCGCAAGCTATCCACGCGTTTATACATCACACCGTAATAGACCACAGGGATGACGACCAGAGTCAGCAGGGTGGAGACAAAGATGCCAAAGATCAGTGACACTGCCAGACCAGAGAATATTGGGTCGTCCAGTATGAAAAAGGCGCCGGCCATGGCCGCTACGCCTGTCAGGGCGATTGGCTTGGCACGCACAGCAGCCGAACGCACGACCGCATCGGCCAGATCCATGCCCTCGCGCACCTGCTGATTGATGAAGTCAACCAGCAGAATGGAGTTGCGTACAATGATGCCGGCCAGGGCGATCATGCCGATCATCGAGGTGGCGGTAAACTGTGCATCTAGCAGCGCATGTCCGGGCAGGATACCGATGATGGTCAAAGGGATGGGCGCCATGATCACCAGCGGCGCCAGGTAGGACTTGAACTGGGCCACCACTAGCAAGTAGATCAGCAGCAGCCCTATAGAATAGGCGATACCCATATCACGGAAGGTCTCGTAGGTGACCTGCCATTCACCATCCCACTTGAGACTGTATCCATAGGGGTTGCCGGGTTGTGACAACAGCCATTGATCGAGGTAACTCTGTTCGGCCAGAGCCGCCTTGATATCAAACATGCCGTACAGTGGTGAATCCGTCTCACCCGCCATGTCGCCGGTGACATAGACCACCGGCAGCAGGTCCTTGTGGTGGATGCTGTGCTCCCTCCTGGATGGAATCACCGAGACAACCTCGGAGAGCGGCACCATGCCGTTGGTGCCCTGACACTTGAACGACAACACCTGGCTCAGGTCGGATCTGTCAGCCTCCGAGTAGCGCAACCGTATGGGAACCGCGTATTTCAGATTGCTGCCGTGAATATAGGCCACGTCCTCACCACCCAGCATGGTCCCGAGCGCCTCCACGACCTGGCTTTGCGACACGCCCAGCCGGGCTGCCCTGGAGCGGTCGATCACCACCACCGCCTTGTCGGAAGGGTACTCCACAGAGTCGTCCACATCGACGATATCGGGTGTCTTCTTGAAGGTGGCCCGCACAGCGGCAGCGGTCTTGATCTGGCCGGCGTAATCGGGGCCATAGATTTCGGCCACCAGTGGCGACATCACCGGAGGGCCGGGTGGCACCTCTACGATCTTGGCATTGCCATTGAAGCGGCGGGCTATCTGTTGAACGGGGTCGCGCACCGCCTGCGCGATTTCATGGCTCTTGCGGTCGCGGTGATGCTTGTCAACCAGGTTGATCTGTATGTCGCCCAGATGCGGGCCTTTGCGCAGATAATACTGGCGCACCAGGCCGTTGAAACCGATAGGCGCGGCAGTACCCGCGTAAACCTGGTAATCGGCCACTTCGGGCACGCCGGAGAGCATATGGCCAATCTCGTGCAGTACCCGGGTGGTCTGCTCCAGGGTGGTTCCCTCCGGCATATCGAGCACCACCTGGAACTCCGATTTGTTGTCAAAGGGCAGCATCTTCAACACCACCAGTTTGAAACCCGCCAGCGACAGGGCCGCGGTGATCAGGATCAGAATCACTGCAAGCAGTTTCCAGCGGTTCAGCCAGCCGGAACGGCCTTTCAGAAAGGGCCGAATGACCCGCTCAAAAAGGCGGTTCATACTGGAGTTCTCATCCGCCGCCTCCCCGGCGCCATGATGCTGGTCGTGAGCGGCGCCCTTGAGCATGAAATAGGCCATCCAGGGCGTGAAGACAAACGCCACCACCAGCGAGATCAGCATGCCCATGGAGGCATTGATGGGAATCGGACTCATGTAGGGTCCCATCAGCCCGCTGACAAAGGCCATCGGTAGCAGGGCCGCAATCACGGTAAAGGTGGCCAGAATGGTGGGGCCGCCAACCTCATCCACGGCTTTGGGGATAGCCTCGAGAAGATTGGTCGCACCCAGGGCGATGTGCCTGTTGATGTTCTCCACCACCACGATCGCATCATCCACCAATATGCCGATGGAGAAGATCAGGGCGAACAGCGACACCCGGTTGAGAGTGAAACCATAGGCCCAGGAGGCGAACAGGGTTGCAGCCAGGGTGACGACCACGGCGGTGCCGACGATCAGCGATTCGCGAACCGCTATCCTCGGAAACTCCAGGAACACCATCACCAGCAGCACCACCGACAGGCTGACAAAGCCCAGTTTGGTCATCAGCTTCTTCGCCTTGGCATCGGCGGTCGCGCCATAGTTGCGGGTGATGCGCACCTCTACACCGTCCGGGATATAGATCCCCTTGAGCTGTTCAAAACGCTCTATGATCCGGTTGGCGATGGCAACCGCATTCCTGCCCGGCTTCTTCGCTA
>JAIVWI010000193.1:0-5125 GCA_048636595.1 Oceanospirillum sp.
TCAACCACTTTTCCAAATGGCGCAAAGCCGGAGGCGTCGAGAAAGCTGTTGTTGACGTAGTTGACAAAGAACTGGGCGGTGCGGGTGTCGGGCTGGGCGCCCATGGCGAAGGTCACCATCCCCTTGGTATTGGATTTCTTGACCGGATCGGCGGGTATCCTCGCCTTGAGCCAAACTTTGGAGACCGCGGGATCGCCGTTCATCCCGGCCTGGGCCATAAAGCCCTTGATCACCCGGAAGAAGGAGACGTTGTTGAAGTAGCCGATCGTGACCAGGTTGTAAAAGCGGTCCGCTCCATGCGGCGCCCAGTCGCGGTGGACCTCGATGACGAAGTCACCGGCAGTCGTCTCCATCTTGACCTTGTACGTGTCGGGGGCCTTCGCCTTGGCCAGGCTCGGGTCGAGCAGCGCGGGGTTGGGAGCCGTGGTGCCTTCCTCGGCGACCGAGACTGGGGCCAGACCGATCAGAAGGGCGCCACAGAACATTGCGGTCACGAGGTTGCGGACGGAATTCGGAAAACGCATGGTGAATCTCCTTGTCAATATCGCCCTCAGGGCGCGAGGGCATTCTAACCCATGCCCCCTTCCGCCCAGTGGTGGCCGTACAACGCCTGGAAACTCCTGAGAGCGCGAGCCTGAACGCAACCTCCTCGTCTCGCCGACGTAAACAACAGACGAGGGTTAGAAATCGAGATCCTGGGAACAACACATTGAGTGGGGTAAGGAAAATGAAAAAAGCATTGTTGATTGGGTTGCCAATTGTGGCGGTTGTAGTGATTGCCGGCATCACCCTTGCGTCGAGGAACCGGGGCGTCGAGGGGATCGAGGTCGAAACCGAGGGCGTGGCACGGCGGTATGTCGTACAGACCGTGAACGCCACCGGCAAGGTTCAGCCGATGATCCAGGTCAATATCTCGGCCGATGTCAGCGCCAAGATCACGCGCCTCGACGTCGAAGAAGACGCCTCGTTTGCCCACGGCCATACCTATGTGGGCCACGCAACGGCCACTGCCGCTGGCGTGGCGGTCGAGCACGTGATCGAGCGGGACAACCTGCTGGAGAATGTGCTGGAGATTGGCGGGATTTTACGGAACCAGCTAAACGCCGTGTTCCGCGATCATCCGCATGTCGGGGATATCCGGGGCCGGGGTTTGTTGTTGGGCATTGAATTGGTCCGGGACCGGGAAACCAGGGCGCCCATCCGGGCCGAACTCGGCCTGCCGGAGACCATCCGGCGAACCGCAATGCACCATGGCCTGATCTGCTACCCGGGGGGCGGCACGGCCGACGGCCGGGAAGGCGCACACGTGTTGCTGGCGCCGCCGTTTATCTACCAGCAGAATCATGTAGACGAGTTGGTCAGCAAGCTACAACGTACATTCAACGACGTAAGTTTCCTGTAAGAGGTCCCTCGGGCCCGACTCAACTGTAAGAGGTCCCTTGGGGCCGACCGACCATGTAAGAGGTCCCTTGGGGCCGACCGCTCTGGACAGTCGCGCGCAAGCACGCTCTTACAGTAAGAGGTCCCTCTATAGTTGCCCGTCACTTTCGATTTTTGAGATCTCGGTCATGATGCCGGGGTCTGAGTAACGGTTTGGGTGAAAATTACGGGCGTAGCCCGGCAGCGGTGCATCCGTCATCCAGGCGGCGCAGAGTTCACCGGCCGCGCAGGCGGCCATGGTTCCAAAACCCGACAGCGCAGCCACTGCAAAGGAACCTTCCGCCTCCAGCGGGCCAATCAGGGGCCAGTTCTCCGGAGTGCGGCTGTAATAACCCGCCATTTGCACCACCGGCGTTGGCAGCTCCTCCACGTAGGCCCTGAGGGCCGGCATGAAACGGCTTGCCCCGCGCATCACGATATTCGGAAAATCGATATCATCATCCGGCTCCCACCGTGGTTTTTCCGGGAGGCGGTTATACGCCCAGCCCAGCTTGACCTGGTCCCTGGACTCCGGCTTGATGTGAAGGCCGGCCGGAAATTCATCCAGCAGCCAGCGGTATTCGGGGTCCTCGGATATTAGCTCGCGCTCCTCGTCGTTCCAGATTAATTTTTGTGGATCGGCAAACACGGTGAACGGCATGTCGCGCGGGACGATACACTGCGGATCACGGATCACAATTTTACGCTGCAGGAAATTCTCGATGGGCAGCTCAATGCCCAGCATGCCGGCCAGCTCAGAAGTGAACGGCCCGGCCGCCAGGACCAGTTTCTCTGCCCGCAGCGTCCCCACGGCGCCTTTGCGGCCCAACTGCAGCTCGAAGCCGCCTGAAGCAGGCTGATGGATGGCCGAGACCCTGGCCTGCAGCATCTCCACCCCCGCCCGGCGGGCTCGATCCAGCAACAGGGAGCCCAGCGCGTACACGTCAATGGTCCCGGCGCGCGGGATATGCACAACCTGAGAAATGGCATCGGATAACCAGGGGAAATCCTGTTTGATGGAATCGCGGTCGATGATGTGCACCGGCCTTAGGGTGCCATCGGATCCGCTGTCGTTTGTGTCGTCAGTCCCTCGCAAATGTTCTGAAGGGAATATCTCCCGGCCGGGTGACTCGCTGACGAAATCGTAGCCGGAAAAACGCAAGCTGAACGCATTGCTGGATTCCGCTGCCAGTTCCTCCATCAGTTCGATGCTGCGCTCTGAGAGTGCAGCCATGCAGGGCTGCGGCCAGTAGTCACGGATATTCTCCCCCGATTTGCTGGTGGTGAGTGACAGAGGCTGCAACCTGTCGACCAGGACGACGTCTCGTTGCCCACATTTGACCGCCAGGTAGTAGGCGGTAGCGGCGCCGGCGATGCCTGCGCCGCAGATGACGATTTGGGTATTTTCCATGCTCTTACATGGTTTCCATTGGGACGCGGTAGGTTTTTATGATGGTCGCCAGGGTCATGTACATGCCAACCGTGGCGATGATATCCAGCTGTTGGTGTTCATCGAAATGCAGGCATAGTTCCTGGTATGTCTCATCGCTGATTGCGGAATTGCGATGGCATTGGTCTGCTGCTTGCAGCAAAAGCCGGACTTCCGGCGGCCATTCTGCAGCCGCTGGTTCTTCTTTTACCCGCTGAATTTCTTCATCCGATAGCCCGGCATCCCGGCCACGCACCACGTGGTGTTCCCATTCGTAGATGCTGTCGCAGTTTCGGGCCGTTCTGAGGATGAGTAATTCACGGTGTTTCGGTTCCAGGCTGCTGTTGGCCACGATGTGGTTGCGGTAAGGCATCCAGGCCCGGGTCAGCGCGGCATGGTGCGCCATAATGTTATGAATATTCAAGGGCTTGCCGAGACTTCGGCGAATGCCTTCCAATTCGGCAGGCCATTGTGCAGGCGGCAGTGGTGCGAGCGATTTCTTGTCTTTGTTCATGTCACGATGACCTTCTCTTGTTGGCCCATTGTCTGGTTAGCCGCGTCTTTTCATCAGGGATACTTTACGCGATTTCCTGCGTACTCAGCGAGCCAAATTGTTATTGATCAGGATGATAAACTTATAAGAATCCGCTTCCGGGTTTTAAAAAAATGTTAAATTTGCGTTGCACTCATCGCCCGAATTAACGCATAGTAATAAAGGGCACATAAAAACTAAAGACAGAGGAGAGACCACAATGAAGCTTTCAACAGGATTGTTGACGGGCGTTTTTATACTTTTTATCAGTATTTTTCTTTCAATTCCGGCTTTTGCTGAAGAGGCAGACTCAGATAGCGACGATCAGGATACCAGCGGCGAATCTTCCAGCCTGGGTATCACTGATGAGGAGGCTGATGACGGGATGCTGGAAGAAATTATCATTACCGGTACACGTTCGGCGAGAGGCCGCACGGCAACCGATTCTACCGTCCCCATCGATTCATTCAGTGCAGAAGACCTGAGGCAGGAATCGGTTGGCGACATGACGGACACCATCAGGAACCTGGTGCCGTCCTACACCGCTACGCCGCTGACCGGTGATGGCAGTTCCTTCGTGCGTTCTACTTCATTGCGCGGTCTGCCACCCGATAATGTATTGATTCTCGTGAATTCCAAGCGCCGCCATCGTTCGGCCCTGATCCAGCATTTTGGCGCTGCGATGAGCTCGGGTTCCCACGCTATTGATATCGGCTTGATTCCGAGCATCGCCCTGAAAAGCGTTGAAGTACTGCGTGACGGTGCGTCTTCACAGTACGGCTCAGATGCCATCGCAGGCGTGATCAACTTTATCCTGCGCGACGCTAACGAGGGTGGACAGGCTGAGGGTCAATATGGCCGGTATTACGAAGGTGAAAATGCCTGGCGGGCTGCTGTCAACGTTGGTTTCTCCCTGGGTGACAACGGCTTCATTAATCTCAGCGCCGAATACACCGACCAGGACCAGTTGATCCGCGGTTTCCAGCCGGCGACAGCGCAGGGCGCCGTCAATGCGGGTGTTCCCGGTGTTGGAACGGACAGCCCGTACTCCGGCGACAACCTGGCGCAAACCTGGGGGCGGCCAGAAAATCACGGCCTGAGAACCGTCTGGAACATGGGCTATGACATATCCGATTCAGCACAGATTTACATGTTTGGTAACTATGCCGATACTTATGGCAACTACCGTTTCTTCTACCGGGGTAACAACGCAGCGGATGGAAGTGTAAGTTTGCATTCATCCATGCGGCCGATTCCCATCGATCCGACTGATCCGTCAAAGGGAAATTTCTGCTGGTGCGATGAGCTGCCGGGTGGTTACACGCCATATCTTGAAGGCGATCAGACCGACTTCAGCAATTTCCTGGGTATTCGCGGTGAAATCGGTATTCCCTGGACCTATGATTTCAGCATCAATTACGGCAGCAACAAAATCGACTACACTTTGAACAACACCCTGAACCCGACCTTCGGGCCGTTATCTCCCAGGGTGTTTGATCCGGGCGATCTGAAAGAAGAAGATGTCAGCTTGAATGCCGATTTCTCTTACCTGGCCACTGAAACCGTGAGTGTGGCTTTCGGTGCTGAATGGCGTCAGGAAAAATACATCATACGTGAGGGCAGCCTTGAATCGTACGCTGCCGGCCCATGGGCTACGGTGGGTCAGCTAATCGACCCCGTAACCGGCGATTTCTACAGCACGCCACCCATCGGCAGTAACGGCATGGTGGGCGCGATTCCGGAAT
>JAIVWI010000194.1:0-5097 GCA_048636595.1 Oceanospirillum sp.
GACAAAGTGGACCAGATTCGCCTGGCCGGTGCTTTTGGCAGTCACATCGACGTCAAGTACGCGATGGTGCTGGGCATGATTCCCGATTGCGACCTGGAGCAGGTGTCATCCGCCAACAACGCAGCAGGAACGGGTGCGCGGATTGCCCTGTTGAACCGCGCCTCACGCAGGGAGATCGAAAGCCGGGTCCGGCAGATCGAAAAAGTCGAAACGGCCGTGGACCAGAACTTCCAGCATCATTTTGTCAGCGCCATGGGTATTCCACACTCATCGCACGCCAATCCCATGCTGTCCCGGGTCGTTCGTCTGCCCGATCCGCCCGCGGTTGACGCCAAATCCAGGGGCAAACGCCGCCGCCGTCATTCGCGAATCCTGTAAAAGGAACGCTTGCTGATACCGGGCGCACTCTCCTTTTCCAGGTGCCGAATCGGTCGCTGTTTAAGAATTGCCTTTTAACTGATCCAAATCATTGAATCATTTTGGTATTCAGGATAATCATGCTCTGCTTTGTTTGCACAAAATGTACGCATCGTTTGGTAGGCGAAAAGCGTACTTAATCGAGGAGATAACCATGAAGAGATATGCCATGAGCGTGCTTCTGGTTGGCTTGGCTTTGATTCTGGGGACAAGTACCAACCTGCTCGCCAAAAGTGATACCGCGGATAACGGAGCTTACACAGAAAAAGACAAGGAATATTACCTGACCGAGGCCCAAATCGCCTTCATCAGGCCCGGTCTGGAGCTGGAGATTATCGATGTCGTGATTCCGGCAGATCTTCAGCCCGAAGTCACGTTTATGATAACCGATCCAGCCGGTTTGCCGCTTGACCGGGAAGGTATATTCACGCCGGGCCCTGTCAGCACTTCTTTCATCCTTTCCTTTATTCCTGCGGGTGAAGAAGCTTACGTTGCATATACCACTCGCGTGGCGACCAGCCCGGAGACCGGCGACTCAGCCGTCCAGGCTTCTACTGATTCCGGTGGAATCTATACCGATATGGGCGATGGCGTATACCTGTACAAATTTGCTACCGTTCTGCCGGCAGACTATGACACGAACGCCAGCCATACTCTGGGCATGTATGCACGGCGTGACTTGCGGGAGTTCGACCTGGACCGTTATGTCAAAAACGCGTTGGACCACTTCATTCCGTCTGGAGAAGGTGTTGCAGTCCCACGTGATATCGTAACTACCGTGACCTGCAATCGCTGCCACGATCCGCTTGCGCTTCACGGCGGCTCCCGGCAGGAAGTGGGATTATGTGTTCTCTGCCACAACCCGACGCAGAGTATCGATCCTGATACCGGTGATTCGGTCGACATGCCCTACATGGTTCACAAGATCCACGCCGGCGTGCATCTCGAGAATGGTTACACCATTATTGGTTACCGGCAGGCTGTACATGATTACTCACATGTCGAGTTTCCCGCGATTCTGAATGACTGCCAGGTTTGTCACACGGGTGGTATTCCGACCGGAGATTTTCCGCTGGTTGCCAATCCCAATCCGACCCCGGTCTGTGACGGGAAAGGTAAGGGCATAACGAATCTTAGCTGGGGAGACGAAGGAAAGGTTGAGATTCGCGTCGATTCTGAGGATGGCAAGATGTTCGCCAAATCAAAAGGAGCAGGTTCCAAGGAGACCGGCAAGTGGGTCAAAGATGGCCAGGCTTTCTTCATGGTGGACGCTGCAAGCGGTGACGTTCTGCAGGAACTCCCGGTGAACAACACCGTGTTCGGCTGCGCTACCAACCCGCCTGGAACTTTCCGCGGTGAAGCAGGTGTGCAACACACGGTTTGGATGACCAATCCAACTCGATGGGTCTGCGGCTCTTGCCATGACAACATCGATTGGGTTTCCGGTGATGGGCACGCCGGGGGACCACAGGCAGATGACAACGCGTGCTCCACATGCCACGAACCAACCAGTGGAGAAGAGTACGATCGCTCAGTGACCGGGGCGCACACAGTAGAATACAAGTCTGTGCAACTGGAAGGAGTACTGGTTCAGATTATTGATATCCGGGACACCGATCCGGGAGATCGTCCGACAGTAACATTCTCGCTGAGCAGTAAGTACGGCCGTCTCAGTCCGTCTGAACTGAACCGCCTGAGGTTCTCACTGAACGGTCCCAACACTGACTTCACTTTCTACGTTCAGGAAACTGCAACGAGCAACTCAAAGCCGGCTGGATCCAACTGGGAATACAGGTTCGAAGCAAAACTTCCCGATGATGCAATGGGTTCTTTCACCCTGGGTGTTGAAGGACGCGCTGATGCGGTCATCAACCCGGGTGAGGACAGTGAATTCGAAACGGAGGACCAGATCCAGAACTTCGCCGAGGGCTTTGCAGTCACCGATACCATGCCGGTTGACCGGCGGGCGATAGTCAACGACGCAAAATGCGAAAACTGCCACGCCAACCTGAGCCTGCATGGCGGCAATCGCCACGATGCAAACGGGTACTGCCAAACTTGTCACATGCCGTCTGCTACAGATGCGGCGGTCAGGCCGGAAGGTACGGGTGATCCGCAATCCATTGATTTCCGTTACATGATTCACAAGATTCACCGTGGTCTGGAACTGGAGAATGGCTATGTCGTTTACGGTTACCGCAGTTCCCTGCACGACTTCAGTGAAGTCGAGTACCCGGGTGATCTGCGCAATTGTGAAGCCTGCCACGACGGTGGTTCGTATCAGCTTCCGCTGAACTCAGACCTGGAGCCAGTCACGACACCTCGGGATTTCTGGACGCCGATGTTGCCTGAAACGGCAGCCTGTCTGTCTTGCCACGATGGCAGTTCCACGGCGGTTCACGCAGATTCCAATACATCGGATCTGGGCGAAGCATGTGCGACTTGCCATGGAGTGGGCAAGTCATTCTCAGTGGACTCGGTCCATGCCCGGTAAGCGATAAGCTGTAAAAGGCATTTCAGCCTTTACAGGGTGCAGGGTGTTTCGACATCCTGCACCCTTTTTTGATAATGAGGGTAGAATTAATGGAATCCTGATGGCGCCATTTATGGGAGCAGGCTGATGGGCAAGAAAAAGGGCTGGGACAATGCGTTTACCGCTACCGATCTGCACGGTCTGGTCAGGGACTCACCGTCGTATGCAGGCGCGCTCAGTTTCATGCGCCGCAAGTACACGCACGACCTGGCGGGTGTGGATGTGGCGGTTACCGGTATTCCGCTGGATCTGGCTACGTCGAACCGCCCGGGTGCGCGTTTTGGGCCGCGCGCCATACGTGCAGCCACCCCCGGAATCAGCTGGGCACGGCCCTGGCCCTGGGATTTTGATCCCTTCGACCGCCTGGCCGTGGTGGACTACGGCGATTGCGAATTTGATTACGGCGAGCCCGAAACCATCGTGCCGTTCATCGAAAAACATATTGCGGGGATTCTTGCAAGCGGAGCGGCCAGCCTGGTTTTGGGTGGCGACCATTTTGTGACCTACCCGGTGCTGAAAGCCTACGCCGCACACCACGGCCCGGTCGCGCTGGTACATTTCGACGCTCATTCGGATACATGGAGCGAAAAAACAAAACGCCTGGATCACGGCACGATGTTTTACCACGCAGTGAAGGATGGCCTGGTGGACGACAAGCACTCGGCTCAGATCGGCTTGCGCACCACCAATGACGAGCCGATGAGGTTCAATATCCTGGATGCCCGCTGGGTGCATGAATACGGCCCCGAGGCGGCTGCTAAAAAAGTGCTTGGCATTGTCGGCGACAAAAAGGTGTACCTGACTTTTGATATCGACTGCCTTGATCCTTCTTTCGCACCGGGTACCGGTACGCCTGTCTGTGGCGGGTTGTCCACGCACCAGGCGCTGGAAATCATCCGCGGCCTGGAGGGGATCAATCTTGTGGGTATGGATATCATGGAGGTCGCGCCGGCCTACGATGTCGGCGAGATCACAGCCCTTGCAGGCGCCAGCCTGGCTGCCGAAATCCTATGCCTGTACGCGACCAATCGTCATCGCCAGGAGAATGCATAACCATCTGCGGCAAGTAACCGCTTACAGCTTGAGATTCGCCTCGAGTATCCAGATAATGGTTGCCCGCTTTGCGGCCTTGTCAATTTTGAGGAACCTGTCATGAAGAAGACCCTGATTTCATTCCTGGCCCTTGGGCTGTTTGCCGCCGGCAATCCGTTGCTGGCAGAAGTTGATTCTACGCACCTCGCTTCCGTGCTGGCCGCCCAGCCCGAAAAAGCCCAGGCACGTTACCCATACCGGCACCCGCAGGAAACGCTGGAGTTTTTCGGTATTGAACCCGGCATGACCGTGGTCGAAGCGCTGCCTGGCGGCGGCTGGTATACAAAAATTCTGCTTCATTACCTTGGCAGTGACGGCCAGTTGATCGGCGCAGATTACGCTCGTGAAATGTATCCCCTGTTTGGCTTTTTCAGCGAAGAGCAACTGAAAGCCAAGGATACCTGGATTGAGGACTTCACCGCAGACGCAAAGGAATGGGCGGGTGACGATGGCGCCCGGGTGTCGGCTTTTGTATTCGGATCCATGCCCGATGAGCTGAAAGGCAAGGCAGATGCGGTGGTATTTATCCGCGCCTTGCACAACCTCGCCCGTTTCGAAGCTGAAGGCGGGTACCTGACCGCTGCCCTGCGCAATGCCTACGATGCATTGAAGCCCGGTGGCATAGCAGGTGTGGTTCAGCACCATGCCCGGGACGGCATGTCCGACGACTGGGCCAGCGGCAGAAACGGTTACCTGAAACGTGATTTCCTGATTGCGCGAATGGAAGAGGCGGGCTTCGAGTTCGTGGCGGCCAGTGACATCAACGTCAATGAAAAAGACCAGCCCACCGAAGAGGACATTGTCTGGCGTCTGCCGCCATCCCTGGCAACCAGCAAGGAGGATCCGGAGCTGAAGGCTAAAATGGAAGCGGTGGGCGAATCGAACCGGATAACGCTCAAGTTCCGCAAACCCTGAGTTGATAAAATCATGCAGGAAAAAGTCAAATTTGAAGCCAGCAGTGGAGTGACTCTGTCCGGTGTTCTGCACACACCCAATGCGGGTAGTGCGAAGGCTTACGCCTTGTTTGCACACTGTTTTACTTGCACCAAGAACAT
>JAIVWI010000195.1:0-5013 GCA_048636595.1 Oceanospirillum sp.
AGAGTCAGAATCATCCGGTGGACTCCTTGCTGACTTAAGCCCTGGATCTCAAGGTGAACAGGCTGTGCTGCTTGACTTCGTTACCTTCCGCGGGATTATTCGGCACCAGCCTGGCCAGCAGCAAGGAGCCAACGGCCATGGCGGTCCCGGCCAGGAATACGAAGCGCGGCGAATACAACCAGATGATTCCGAAAGTCACCGGAATCACCACTGCGGCAATGTGGTTGATCGTGAATGACACGCCGGCGGTCGAGGCAATATCGGCCGGGTCAGCAATTTTTTGAAAATAACTCTTGATGGCAATGGCCATTGCAAACAGGATGTGATCGCAGATATACAACAGCGCCGCGACCCAGGCCACTTCAACAAAAGCATAAGCCGTAAAAATAATAATCAGGCCCGCATATTCCAGGCTCAGCGCCAGGCGCTCTCCGTAGCGCATGATCAATCGACCGATTCTCGGTGCAACGGCAGCGTTGATCACATGGTTGACCAGGAACAGGAGGGCTATATTGGCCGCTGAAAAACCAAACTTTTCCACCATCAGGAAACCGGCAAAAACCACGAAAATCTGCCTGCGCGCACCACTCATGAAGGTCAGCGCATAAAAAAGCCAGTAGCGTTTTCTCATCAGCAGGTGCTTTCGCTGCGGTACCTTGTGCGCAAAGGGTGGAAAAATCCGCCATGCAACAAGCGCAATAATAACGGCAATCCCACCGGCGCCCAGGTAAAGCCACTGGTACTCAAAATCCAGGTATTCCATACCCAGCCAGACGCTGCCATACGCCGCAATCGCTGCCAATGAGGAGGCCGCGGAAATGCGGCCCATTACCAGTGGAGCATGCACAATGTCAATCCACTGCAGGGTGAGAGATTGCTGAATGGTATACAAATAATGGAAACCGATGGACATCAGCACCGTCGTGAAATACAGGCCGTATTCGCTGGGCAGAAGCCCGGTAATGGCAACCCCGGCGCCCAGCAACACCAGCGATAACAGGGCAAAAGTCTGTTCCTTTAGCACCAGCAGGACAAATACAGCCATAAACGCCAGGAAACCGGGCAATTCGCGCAAGCTTTGCAGGATGCCGATCTCCCGGCCGGTAAATGCAGCCTGTTCAATGACAAAATTATTCAGCAAAGCCTGCCACACAGAGAAGGCTATCGACGCTGCAACCGCCATCAGGATAAGCAAATACTCCGGTTTATCTATTTTGTTCCTGATTTCCATAGCCTCGCATCATCACTCATTTAAGCTTAGCTGTCATGCTGCTGTAAGAGGTCGCTTGCGGCCGACGGGTTCGATGACAGATTGCGTCTGATTAACAAACGCAGTTCGCGCCCAAGGACGCTCTTACAAGAGGTCGCTTGCAGCCGACCGCTACTGTAAGAGGTCGCTTGCGGCCGACGGGTTGGATTACAGATTGCAGCCAATTAATAAGCTCAGTTCGCGCCCAAGGACGCTCTTACAGTTGCGGCTTGGATACTCGTGGCGGATTGTCCTATAGTTGAACACCCTTGAGGAACCTGAGCTTTGAACAAAAAAGTCACATTTGATGGCGCCCCGGAACCCGGGACGATTAATTTCGGTGTCGGCCAACCCTCGGCTGACGTGCTGCCGGTGGAATTGTTGCGTGCTGCAGCAGATGACTTCCTGCGCGGTGCGAAGCCCGTCGAGCTCAATTATGGTGAGAGACAAGGCGATATTCGCTTTCTGGAAACACTTGCGACTTTCCTCGGCGATGGATACGACGCACCGGTCACAGCCGACTCCCTGTTCGTCACTGCGGGCAATTCACAAGCCCTGGATTTTATCTGCGCCCTGTTCACCAGGCCGGGCGACACCGTTATTGTCGAGGAACCGAGCTACTTCCTGGCGTTTAAGATATTCGCCGACCATGGTCTGAACATTGTGAGCGTTCCGGTAGATGACGAAGGAATGGATATCGACCGGCTGGAGCAGGAACTCCGCCGGACCCGCCCGAAAATGCTGTACACCATTCCGAGCTTTCACAACCCCGGCGGACAGAGCATGAGCGCGGCGCGCAGGACCAGGCTGGTCGAACTGAGCCGGGAGTACGATTTCCTGATCGCGGCTGACGAGGTTTACCAGTTGTTATGGTATGAGCAAGCACCGCCTGCCGCCCTGGGGACAATGGCCGACCAGGGAAACGTTCTTTCCCTCGGCTCATTTTCAAAAATCCTCGCTCCCGGTTTACGCCTGGGGTGGATCCAGACCTCACCGCCGCTGATAGGAAAACTACTGGACAGCGGCGCTGTGAATAGCGGTGGTTCCTTCAACCACTTCACTTCACACATCGTTCGCCACGCCATTGAGCTGGGATTGCAACAGTCCTTCCTGGAGGAGTTGCGACAGACCTATCGCAGCCGCGTGCAGGCCATGGACACAGCCCTGAATGAACATTTTGGAGACCAGGCCAGCTGGCATCGCCCGGAGGGTGGCTACTTTTTCTGGCTGAAGTTTTCAAAGGGTGTGGATACGACGGAGCTAAGGCGCAAGGCTGAAGAGTATCAAACGGGATTCCAGCCGGGAGAAAGCTTCTCGAGCAGCGGTGGCCTGAGGAATTACCTGAGGCTCAGTTTTGCACATTACGATGAAGCAGATATCCAGGAAGGAGTGGCGCGGCTGGGACAATTGCTACGCAACAATATCCCATTGTAAGAGCGTCCTTGGGCGCGAACGGTGCTTACTAATTGGCCGCAATCTGTAATCCAACCTGTCGGCCGCAAGCGACCTCTTACAGTGGCGGTTATTCGCAATATTTCCAGATGCCGGAATCGATGCGGGCGGTTTTACTTTGACCTTCCAGACTACGGTCAGTCGGTGAGTAATGAAATTGCGCAGTTTCGCAGTCTACAAAGTCGACCGTTACCGTCCCGATCTTGACGCCGTCAGAGCTGCCGCCGGTCAACTCGAGCGCGTCCATTTCAGCTTTGAGGCCCTCGAAATAACCCTTGGCGGTCATCCACCGTCGTCCTGATGCGGTATCGTCCCCGGGGACGATCCAGGTAACAAAGATGAACCTCTCCCCCTCCGGGGAGGTGAGCGCGTGGAAGTAAAAGTCTTTCCCGGATGTCTTTTTATCCGGCCGCGAGAGCATGTCCCGAAGCTCACCGGGGCGCCTTTGCATGTAGAGAACCGTGTTGTTCACCGCAGCATGCCATTCGTCCACGCTGAACTCCTTGCGGGGATCTGCTTTGACTTCTGCTCTGATCTGTTTCTCGATGGCGCGTGCCATCGCCGGATAGTTGCTTCTCTCGAAGACGCCAATCAACTCGGCCAGTTTCGAGCGGAAGGCTGCCTTGCAGTCTTCTTCGGCGAGACAACGAATGCTCAGCATGCCTACGGGTTTAAAGGGATTCACATCCTCTTCGAAGAGTTGGTCGATGCCGGTGGGAATCAGGGTCCAGCGATCGTCACTGGGATCATGATAGATGCGGTAGTTGTTGGGGTCGTTGGGATACCCGTCCCAGTAGCCCATGATGGCAGTCGCCGCCCAGGTGGTCAGATAGGCGTCGAAGTCGATGATCTGATTAATCGCTGGATAGAAGTCGTCGCTCGGTATCTGGGCAAGCCTGGCATGGAGCCCCCGTAGCGGCGTCATGTCCGTGGGATCACCCTCAGGAGGATCGTCGCAGGCATCGGTATCGAACTTCTCCTCGAAGCAACTCTCCTCGCCAATATCACAGCCATAGTCAGCTTCATAGAGCATGCCGTCGTTGGAGTCGAAGTGCCGCGACAGGAAGCGCCGGTCGATGGTCTCCAGCTGAAGATACAGGCCCCAGAGCTCCTTGTTGACATACACACGAACGGGCGCTGCCCGGGGAACGGGAATGCCCAGCTTTTGTAAGAAATCATAACCAATGCGTTCGTGGGTATAGCTCGCGTCTTCAACCTGGTTGTTGAGCGTGATCTTCTTGAGGCCCTTGTACCTGCGAGTTTCCGGACAGCCATCGACAGCCGGATCGTCCCAGGACATATTTGCCTTGAAAGCCGCCTTTTTGTTCAGCGAACGGGACGAGCCACAGCCGCCTTTGACGCGCACCCCGGACCCAGGAAAATCGGTCGCCCCAATTTTTACCGCCCCCGGGTGGTAGGAACGGGGATGAGGCCCGCATCCAGCCAGGGCCACATCATCGATTGGCATCCAGCTTGATTTGGGAATTTCCAGCCAAACCTCACCAATATTCGCCGGGTTGAAAACCTCTTCACTGCCGTCGTCAGTGCGGATCATAAGCTCGGGACCCCACTCGGTGAAGCCCCTGGCAGTGCCGTGCCGGGCTCGAATTGCGTACCGGGTCCACGGATCCAGAGAATCTACCCCGGCCTCGAAGCTGCCATCATCGAGACTGGCGGTGGTCAGATTGCCCGAATCGAGCCTGGCTTGCCAGACCTTGAGTACGAGCTGACCCTTCGAAACCCGCCACACTTCCAGCTCGCTGGAGAGGTGATCGTTGGGGCCCTTTTCGGTGACGATTTTCATGTCGCCGGGAATTACAATTCGACCGGTAGGGCTGATGATCTGCGGCCCGGCCCCTGTAGCTTGCGATTCTGCCTCGACTGCCTCAGCCGCATTTGCATGCGCCGCGAATAAACCCAAAAGCAAAAACGCCACCAGAACGGACAGCGCAAAACGAAGTTTGTCAGCCATAGGATTATCTCCTCACGAGCCGTCCATGGCGGACCAGTCCCTGTTCTTAATATTTCTTGTTGAAAATCACTTCCGCAGTTTCCGATCGTAATGGGGATGGGTAAAGGAAGTGTTGATATATGTCATTGAAGCAATTATTGAATTTGTAATAAAGCGGGCTCTTACAGTGGTGGCCGGCCGCAAGGGGGCTCTTGTAAGAGCGTCCTTGGGCGCGAACGGCGCTTGTTAAATGGCTGCAATCTGTTATCGAAGCCCGTCGGCCGCAAGCGACCTCTTACAGTGGTGGTCGGCCGCAAGCGACCTCTTACAGGTCCTTCAGTTCGTACAGCAAAGCCAGTGC
>JAIVWI010000196.1:0-4826 GCA_048636595.1 Oceanospirillum sp.
GTCGGTGCTCCGCGGATGATCCCGCCGCCATTGAAGCCGGGCTCACCCCAGCCGAAGTTGTCCATGAAGACCAGCACAATGTTCGGTTGTTCCGCGGCCTGTGCAGTGGAAACGCAGCACAGCAACGTGCTAACAATCAGTGCTGAGATCTTCCCGCATGTTTTCATCCAGTGATTCTTCCTCATGTTTTCAATGCCTCCGTGGTCCGTTTGTCCGGTTTCGGCGAGCCGCAAATCTGCTGCTCTGGCCCATCGCGTCTCGCAAGCTTCCAATTCACTCGTGCTCTTGAATCTATATGTGTTTATATCGTGGAATGGCAGGCTCGGCTATCCAGAATGCGACAGGAATATCGGGTGTCCACGGAGGGCCGAAAGAGCCCCATCAAATGCGCAGGCCGCAATCGCCGCTCAAGGCTTGGAGGCATCTCGCGTCCCCTGCGAACAGGGTTAGGTGTTCCTGCGGGGCGCAGGTCGGACAAGCAGCCGTCAGGCCTCCTTGCTTGAAACGACCGCGGGCAGCATGAGTTTGGCCAGGCGTTTGGACAGCCGGTATATGCGCCTGAGCGCGTCGATTACCTCGTCTTCCATCCGGAAAGTGGCGATGAGATCCGGCGTGGTCGGCGCCACGCGATCGGCCTGATACTGCAAGGATTCGTTGATCAGGCCGTTGATTTCAGCCTTCATGTTGACCACTTCAAGCGCCTTGTTCTGGTCGACTTCGGCAATCGCGGCCGTTGCCTGCCGGACAGCGTGACAGACACGTTCGTACAGGGTGGTCAATATGTGCTTGGTCGTGTCGGTCGCTTCGAACCCCTGCTCGTGCGCAGAACGGCCCAGCGGTATCAGATCGCTCCTGACGGTATCGGCGATACGCTCGATTTCGTCGAGGCCTTTGAGCATGAGCAACAGGCCCTGGCCTTGTTTTTCGGTCAATTCCTGCTTGTGGATTTCACCGAGATAATCGAGTATGTGCTCCTGCAGCACGTCCACCTGGTCGTCCATTTTCTCAAGCTCATCAAGCTGCTGCATATCCCTTGCCCGCAGAGCGGGGCCGAGTTTTTCAACCATGCTGAACGCGATGTCGCCCAGGCGATGGGTTTCCATACGAGCAGCCTCCAAAGCCAGTGTCGGCGCCGACAGCAAACCATCGTTGATGAACTTCGGTTTGATGATTTCCAGCGACGGCTCTTCGCGGTCCGGCACCAGGCGCTGCACGAGCCGGGCCAGCGCCCCGGTGAACCAAATGAACAGCACCGTATTGGCCACGTTGAAGATCGTGTGGGCATTGGCGATCTGGCGCGGCACTTCCTTGGCCATTCGCGCTGCGCCGTCCAGTTCTGGGTAGGACGGTGAGATCGTGGCGGACAACTGGGCCAGGAGACCGATGAAGGGCAACCAAATGAGCACGCCGAGGACATTGAACACGATATGCGCGGCCGCGGCCTGCCGGGCGGCTACGGGTTTTCCGATCGACGCAAGAATCGCGGTGACGCAGGTCCCGATATTGGCGCCGAGCGCCAGGGCGATACCGGCCGGCAGGGACATCAGTCCCTCGCTCGCCATCACGATGGCAATGCCGGTCGTGGCGGCGGAAGACTGAACCAGGCCGGTGAACACCGCACCGACCAGGATGCCCAGCAGTGGATTTTCCAGCTGGCCCATCAGTTCCAGGAACGGCGGATAGCTGCGCAGCGGATACATCGCATCGCTCATGACGCCCATGCCGCCGAACAGCAGTCCGAGGCCGAACAACATGGCGCCGCCGTGCTTCATGCTCTCTGTCTTGCCGAAGAAAATCATGCCGAAACCGAAGGCGATCGGCAGCATCGCGTACTGGGTGACGTTGAAGGCTACGATCTGCGCCGTCATCGTGCTGCCGATATTGGCGCCCATGATGACGCCGATGGACTGGGTCAGGGTCATGATGCCCGCCGTGATGAATCCCACGACCAGGACCGTTGTCACTGAAGAGGAGTTAAGAATGGCGGTGACAAAAGCCCCGGTAAACGCCCCGATGAAACGGTTCTTGGTAACGCCGCCCAGCAACGATGCCATGCCGTCGCCGGCAACCGCCTTGAGACCGTGGGACATCTGATCGATGCCGAACAGGAACAGGGCCAGGCCGCCGAACAATCCCATCAGCAGGCGAAAGCCATCGATGGACGCACTTTCCAACTCCTGGGCGAAGGCAGTGGACACGATCAGTCCGGAAATGACCAGCACCAGAAATTGGCGGCCCAGTTTGCTATCGATGCCTGTTGTGAACTTCATGGATGGAGCCTCGCAAGGTTCGGAGAAGGAGGAATATCGAAGGCGATAATGATAAAGGAAGAAATAACGCTTGCACTATCCAGATTGCGTCACCGGCAACCTCACACGAAACAATGTAGAAAATTGAACAAGGCTATCCCCAGCGGCGCACGGCCCCAATGCGCATTCAACGGCCGACATTCAAAACGGATTCAGTCGCCGGCGTTAACCAGGGTTGGATCGTGCAGGCCAGGGTGCAGTTAAATCGGTAACCCACCTCCTGCTCACGATTTCTGTCCCGGCAACAGCGCAAGCCGCTCGCTCGGCGTCTCCCCGAAGCGCTGGTGAAACGCCACAGAAAACCGTCCCAGGTGGGTGAAACCGTTGTCCAGGGCGACTTGCGTCACGGTACTCTCTTCGAGGCGTAGCTTGGACAGATCGCGATGCGCGGCTTCCATACGTACACTTTCGAGTAATTCGGTGAGGGTCACATCGAAATAGGCCCGGACAGAGCGTTGCAGGCAACGTAAGCCAACCCCGGTTTCGCGGCAGATGTCTTCCAAGTGGACCGCGTCGCGATAGTGCACACAGATAAACTCCTCCGCCTGTTTGGCAATTCGCCTTTGGACAGATTGAACCTGGTGTTTCTCTGGCGGCCATCGTCCGTCGGACTCACCGATCCAGCTGAAAGCAGCCGCCAGCAGGTTGGAAAGCCGTTCGGGATGCAGGTCTTCACCCGGCATATGGAGCAACTTGAGAACAGTCCTGCTCAGGGCCCGGAGACTTGCAGTGTCCCCTTCGATAAGGGACACGCGTTCCAGTGGTTCACACTCCGGACAGAATGCGGTCAACATTTCGTTGAACCGATCTTCCGAAATGGCGATAGCCTCGGAACCTGCCAAATCAGGCAGCACCAAACCAACCACGGTGCCTTTGGGCACGAACAGCAACTTGCCGTTGGCCGCATCGACGCCGGAAGCCAGCAGTGGCGCACCGGCGCTCCTCAACCAGAGCAGTCCGACCATGCCGGGCTGCGGTTCGAGGTGCATGCGGCAGGCGGTGCTGAACCGATCCGCAAACAGTTCAGCCGTTTGGGTAGCGCGCATGGCCAGATCAGATCGGAAAGGCCCCCTGCGCAGCTGACGCATTTCCTGGTTGACGCCCATACGCAGCAAGGCCTCTTCATTCTCCTCCGCGGACCGGAACGTGATGGTCCGTTCAGGAGGCAAATCCGAGGCGAATGCTTCGTAGTTCATTACATCGCTTCCAATCAGATTGTCGCTATCTGGATAGACGATCCCCGATGAGTTCGTAACCTTAGTGTAACCTTAGTCTAGTGAATTCTTGGGCGTTTGGAACGTAATTGGGTATCGCCCGGGCTTAAAAGGCGGTGTTTTTTGCCGGATTCGTGACACAGATCAATTGGCAGGATGTATGGCTGAACGACGTTTCTTGATCCGCTGGCTGCTGTTCCTGGCGCTGACCCTTTTTGCCGGTCCGGCGCAGGCCCAGTTGAGCGGCCACAACAGCAAGGGCGATTTTGGCCTGTTATCCGGCTCGCAGGCGCCGCCGGGATGGTACCTTGTCGCGCCGATGTATTACCACTATTCGGCCGACAAGTTCCGGGACCGCAATGGCGACCGCTTTGCAACCATTGCCAGCGGCGGATCCGTTGAGGCGACCGCCTGGATCACGAGCGCCATCTGGGTATCGGAGCACAAGATTCTCGGGGGCAACTACAGTTTTTCGATCTGGCCCGGCGTGACCGACAACGCGCTGGAGTTCCCGCCGCTCGGCCTGGACGAGGGTACCAGCACTGGGCTCGCCGACCTCTACGTCCAGCCCATCAACCTGGGCTGGAACACGCCGCGGGCCGATTTCATTGCCGGCCTCGGCATCTTCGCGCCGACCGGCGATTACGAGGCCGGTGGGGACGACAACCGCGGCCTGGGCATGTGGAGCTACGAACTGTCCGGTGGCACCACCGTTTATTTCGACGAGGCCCGGACCTGGCACTTCGCCGCCACCGCCTTCTACGAGACCCACGGCAAGAAGGACGGCACGGACGTCCGCGTCGGTGACCTGCTGACAGTGGAGGGGGGGCTCGGCAAGTCCTTCATGGATGGCGCGGCCAACGCCGGTATCGCCTACTACGCCCAGTGGAAACTGAGCGACGACGATTTCGGCACCGATCCGCCGGAGTTGCCGAACCGCCGCCTGGGCAAGCATCGCGTCTACGGCTTCGGCCCCGAAGTGACGCTGCCGCTGGCCACCAAGCAGACCCTGTTCGGTTTCCTGAACCTGCGCTACCTCTGGGAAACCGGCGCCCGCAGTTCGCTGCAAGGCAATACCTTCGTGGTGACCCTGACCTTCCCCTTACCGGGTATCCCGTTGCAATGACCACTTTTAAGGAGAAAGAAACATGAAAAGCAAACTGTCGAAATCAATCCTGGCCGTGGCCGCCATCGCGCTGGCGGTGCTGAGCGGCTCGGCGCTGGGGAGCGAATGGTACACGGCGCCGGAAAAGGACAAGCTGGTCAAACAGCCGAAACCCTATTCCCCCTACGTGGATCAACA
>JAIVWI010000197.1:0-4817 GCA_048636595.1 Oceanospirillum sp.
CAGGCGGTCAGCCTGGCGCAGGCCCTGCGGCAACGCGATGTTGCAGATCGAGCCGGATTCCAGGTAGTCTTTCCAGCCCGAACCGATCAGGTAGCCCCGCACGATTGCTTCCAGCGGTATCGGCTTAAGCCTTTTGACGACGACGGCGCGATCCCTGAGCATTTCGACAAGCTCCGGGTCATCGATGACATCCTCCACTTCGATGCCGCTGAGGTGGTTGGGAATGATTGCGGCCGTCCGCTTGAACCAGAAGTTGGAAATTCGCGTGAGAATTTCTCCTTTTCCGGGTATCGGGTCGGGCAACACCACATCGAAAGCGGAAAGGCGGTCGGAGGCCACGATCAGCATGTGTTTATCATCAATGGCAAAACTGTCGCGTACCTTGCCCTGGTGAATCAGTGGATACTGTGTAATCCGTTCAGCGTGGTAGGAATTCTGTACTGTGGACAAAAATAAGCCCCTCTGTGTCTTTTGGGTATGGGAGATGGACAGCCATAATTATATACTCCGTCTTTGCAATAATTAATGGGTCGGGCTTCTCAAATACAAATGGCTGCAAATTCTTTCAATATTCCGCGTCACTGGTGGGGAAAAATCATCGGTGCTGTGCTTGGCCTGTTTCGTGGTGGCTTGACCGGCGCCCTGTTCGGACTATTCCTGGGTCACATGGCCGACCGGTTTCTGGCCGGTATTACCGGGGTAAAAACAACCAGGAAAACGTTTTTTGAAGCCTTGTTTTCCTCGCTGGGCTATCTGAGCAAAGCAGACGGCCAGGTGACCGAAACCGAGATCCGCATGGTCGAATCGCTGATGCAGCGCATGCAGATCACCGGTGAGGATCGCCAGCGGGCCATTCGTTTTTTCAACCAGGGCAAACAGGAGGGATTCGACCTGGAAGCCGCCCTGCATTCTTTCGTAAAGTACTCAGCGGTGCGCCAGGACCTGCGGTTGATGTTCATGGAGATCATTGTTGAGGCCGCATTTACCAGTGGCAGGGTCACCCAGGAAGAACACGCCGTGTTGCTCCGCATCGCACGCACCTTGAGAATCCCTGCGCAATTATTCGCCGCCATGCTGCAAGCGCGAGGTGTTCCCGCCGGCGGTCACGGCCAGGGAGGGTTTGGCCAGCGCGGTTACGACCAGGGCCGCAGCTACCGGGCAGCCAGTGGCAATACCACCGGGACCATGGACCAGGCATACGCCCAATTGGGTCTGACCCGTAAAGCCAGCGATGGCGAGGTCAAGAAGGCCTACCGGAAACTGGTCAGCCAGTACCATCCCGACAAACTTGTCTCCCGTGGCCTGCCCGAGGAGATGATGAATATCGCCAAAACCCGCGTCCGCGAAATCAATACAGCCTATGACAAGATAAAGCAGACGCGGGGATTCAAGTAAAACCCAGCGGAACTCATGCAATATGCGCGCTGGGGATAACAGGCGACGGGGCTTCCTTTATCGCTGTGTCAGCAACGTTATCCTGTCTTTTGTCATGCTGATCATGCGCCGTTTGTAGAGCGCCCCCAGTGCCTTTTTGTAATTGCTCTTGCTGACACCGTACTGTTTATATATTGCCCTGGGCGGGCTGTAATCGGTCAGGGTGGAAGTACCTTGATTGCTTTCCAGGAAGGCCAGGATGCGGTCGCTTAACTCACCTCGCGACTTCTTATTGTGACGTTGCAGACTCAGCTTAATTTTTCCGTCTTCACGGATTGTATTGATGTAGCCCCTGGTCTTGTCGCCAGGTCGCAGCGACTGGAAGACTTCGTTCTTGAACAGCAGGCCCAGGTGGGTGCCGTTGATCACTGCTTTGAAACCAAGATCGGTTTTGCCCACGATCAACAAATCAACCTCCTCGCCTGGCGCCAGGTTTTGGGCACGTTCTTCGAGGAAGTGATGCAGTTTGCTGCTGCCGATAATGCGTTGCTGTGGGTCCAGAAACAGATAGACCACGTAGGGTTTACCCTCGACCATTGGTGTGGACTGCTGACTGACCGGCACCAGCAGGTCTTTCTCTATGCCCCAATCCATGAAGGCGCCGGCCTTGATGATATTGACTGCCGTCAATAAGGCGCATTCTCCCACCTGTGCTTTTGGCCGGTGACAGGTGGCCTTGATGCTGCCATCGTTTTCCGGGTAAATAAATACATCCAGTTTTTGCCCTGGCTTGCAGCCGTCCGGGGCCTGTGATCCTGGCAGGAATATTTCGCCTTTATTGCCTCCATCCAGCACGAAGCCGTCGTCGGATTCGTGTAAGACCTCCAGCGTATTGATTTCGCCGATGTGCGTGGTGGATTTGGGTTCAGGCGGTCGCATTGGTTTAGCGTATCGCAATTTCGATCTGAAGGTGGCAATGGGGGCGTATTTTGAATCGGGTCATGAATCAGCCACAAGAGCTGTTAACGCAAAGGCTGACCTGTATCAGTGTTTGCAATCACTCAACGGGGTAAACATAGAGGCTGACATGAATCATCGGATTGCCTGTTTAAGACTCATGGTAGTAAGTTTGCTGCTGGCAGCTTCCGCGCATGCTGCAAATACCGTACCCACCGATATCGAGATGCCGGGCACCCAGCCAGGCGAAGTCGCAAGCTTCGAAGCACCGGATAAATGTGCGAACTGCCATGCCGGCTATAACGATGCCAATACCATCGGGGAACCACAGGATGAGCCTGTCACTGGCTGGCGCGGTGGCGCCATGGGTAATGCCGGGCGTGACGCCATCTTTTGGGCAACGGTGGCGGTGTCGGAACAGGATTTCGACGGCTCCGGCGATTTGTGTATCCGCTGTCACAGCACCGGCGGCTGGTACGACGGACGCTCGACCCCGACCGATGGTTCAGGGCTGGCCGCCAGTGATGATGATGGTGTTGATTGTGACGCCTGCCATTCACTGGCCAACCCGGATGATACCGAATACCTGGGGGTTATGAATTCACCATTCATTGCGAACTGTTCTGACGATCCAATCGATCCGGCCGGAACCTGTGAGTCAGCCAGCGAGGGCTACTATGGCGGCGGCATGTTATCGATCTGGAGTGGCGGTGAGAAACTTGGCCCGTATGCCGAGACCGTTGCCAGGCACAAGAATGCACAATCAAAGTTCCACCGTGATGTGGATTACTGCGGCTCCTGTCACGACGTATCCAATCCTGCGGTCGGCGACCTGGCGCCGAATCATGGCGCTCAATTTACGGCTCCGCCAGTCGTTTCAAGTGGTGTTCTCGGCGGTCCGGTGGAAGATAAAGCGGCATTCAATAACCCACCTTATGCCTACGGTGTTATCGAGCGCACTTTTAGTGAGTACAAAGCGAGTGCGTTCCCGACCACGCGAGTGGGTGATTTCAACAGCCTGCCTGCTGATCTCAAAGCGGCGGGAGGTTCACTGGACGTAACCTACCAGGCGGCAATAATGGCGGCAGAAGAAGCGCAGGAGCACGGTGGTATCGCCGGTGACTACGCCGACGGCACACCACGTTTCTTCAGCTGTCAGTCCTGCCATATGCGCCCGGTTGTGAGTGCCGGGGCTAACAAGAATGACGCGGAAGTCCGCGAGGACCTGCCCAGCCATGATCATACCGGCGGAAATTACTGGTTCGCCGACATCACCAAATACCAGGATAACAAGGGAACCCTGCTCTTTGGCGGAGGCCTTACCGCAGTCCAGATCGAAGCGCTTGGCCTGGGCCAGCAGCGCGCCGTTGGGCACCTGCAGCAGGCTGCGTCGTTGCAGGTCAGCGGCAACATTTTGAAGGTGGTTAACCTGACCGGCCACAAATTGATCAGCGGCTACCCGGAAGGCAGGCGTATGTGGGTCAATATCAAGTGGTATGACGCCGGTGATGTTTTGCTGAGAGAAGACGGCGCCTATGGACAAATCGGTGCGACCGTCAGCAACCCCTCCGGTGGTCCTGATGTCAGTGTCGAATCAATTCTGGATCTGGATGGCGCCAACACGCGAATTTACGAAGCCCACTATGCCGTTACCAAAGACTGGGCAGTAACGATTGAGGCACTGCACGGTGCAGATTTTGAGCTTAACTACGATCGCCTTTCCGGTAACGTCGTATGCACGGTCGGGGATTTTCTGCTGGATGACAGTGACCCGGGCAAAAAGGACGCATGCAAGGGCGACTACCTCGACACCTTCCACTTTACGCTCAACAACTACGTCTCAATGGACAACCGTATTCCGCCTTATGGCATGAACTACGACATTGCCCGAAAGCGCAATACGCTGCCCGCACCGGTTGACCAGTACGGTGGCGGCGGCAGTGGCAGTGTCTACAATTACTGGGACGAGATAGCTCTCAATCCACCGGCGAGTGCCGATCATGCCCGCATAGAACTTCTCTACCAGGGAACAAGCTGGGAATACATCCAGTTCCTGAATCAGGCAAGCAATGGTGAGAATGCATTCCTTGGACAGGAAGGCGTGAACATGCTGGAGGCCTGCTACCTGCTGGCGTTGCTGCACATCAGCACGGGAAACATGTGCACGCCGGAGGGTGCGCACTTTCCCGTCTCGATGTTCAGCGGCGCAGGGCGCGGAATGGGCGGGGCCGCAGGCGAGAAGCCGCGCACGCGCGTGGCCGGCATCCCGATGATCCGCGGCATCTTTCCCCCGAACGCGCTGCCCGAGGAGATCCTCGACGCCGGCGAGGCTCCGCTGGATGGCATGCCGGTTGGCCTGCTGGGAACGCTGACCGGCAGCACGCCCTTCGACAAGGAGCGGCTGCGCGAGGCGGCCTACGACGAGGCCGGCAGGAGTGTCTCGGGGGCCGGGGATGTGGACGGCGATGGCTACGACGATTTTCTAG
>JAIVWI010000198.1:0-4780 GCA_048636595.1 Oceanospirillum sp.
TCTGCCCGGATGGCTGCCCAGCCGGGGTAGGGCGTGTCTGCGCCGTCGACTTCGAGTTTTTTCTCACGTGCGCGGCGTTGTTCCTGGAGGGATTGCAGGTCTTCCTTGAGGTAGTAAGTGAACACAGCGCCGAAGGGCGGGTTGGGTGCAACGAAGAATCCGTCGCCCTGGCTGGACTTGCCATTTTCTTCGAAATCGCCCAGCGGCAGGCTGGGGATGTACCACTGCGCATCACGCACCGGGAAAAGAGTGGCTTCGCGCTGGAGTTGCTCCGCGGTAACTGTGCGCAAAGGGGTGTAATCATCCAGGATCCAGAAACTACGGCCAAAGGTGGCGCCAACCAGGTCGTTTTCCCGCTTCTGGATGACCAGGTCACGGAAGGGAATGGTCGGGGCAGCGCCGGCAAGTTTGGTCCACTTGTTGCCGCCGTCTATGCTGAAAAACACGCCGAATTCCGTGCCCAGGAACAGCAGTTTTGGATTGACGTGGTCCTGCACAATGCGCCACGCAATATGACGTTCCGGCAGATTCTCCGCAAGGCTGGTCCAGCTGCGGCCGCGGTCGGTACTCTTCAACACGTAAGGTGAAAAATCACCCGATTTGTGGTCATCGACCACCACGTACACCGTGTCTGCATCATGCAGGTCAGCCTTGATGTCGTTGACGAAGAATGCATCGGGCACACCCGGCAGGCGCTCGATGCTGAACCAGTTCTGGCCACCGTCTTCGCTGACGTGGATGCGGCCGTCATCGGTGCCTGCATATAGAAGACCTTCGACCAGTGGAGATTCCGATAACGACGTTATGGTGCCGAATTTGGACATGGCCCACAGGTCCCAGGCCGCATCGATACTCCAGGCCCGGCCCATCATCGGCTGTTTGAGCCGATCAATCCCATGGGAAAGATCACCGCTGATTGCGGTCCAACTGTCGCCACGGTCATCCGAGCGCCAGACCCTCTGGCTGGCGAAGTAAATCCTGGCCGGGTCGTGCGGGCTGATCAGGATAGGCGAGTCCCAGTTGAAGCGCTCGTTTTCTTCGCCGGCTTCGGGCTGGGGCTGGATGTAGATCTGTTCCCCGGTCTTGCGGTCAAAGCGGAACAGGTTGCCTATCTGCGACTCTGAATAAACAATATCGGGGTTTGTCGGGTCCACCGCAGGCTGGTGCCCGTCGCCGAACAACGTGATAAACCAGTCGCTGTTGCGGATGCCGTTTTTGTTGGTCGTACGTGAAGGCCCGCCCTGGGTGTTGTTGTCCTGGGTGCCTCCGTAGAGGTTGTAAAAGGGCGTGTCGTAATCCACCGCAACCTTGTAAAACTGGGTGACGGGCAGGTTGGCCGTGAAACGAAAGGTTTTGCCCAGGTCGAATGATTCGTACAAGCCGCCATCGGTGCCGTACATCAGGTAATCGGGATCGTCCGGATCGAATGCCATGGCGTGGTGGTCGCCGTGTTTTGCGCCATGGGCCTGAGCTACGAAGGTCTTGCCTCCGTCCTCGGAAATATGCAGCGTAGCGTCCATCTGGTAAATACGGTCCAGCTTGTGCGGACTGGCGAAGATTTCCTGGTAATAATGCGGTCCCGTGGCGCCCGAAACGTGATCACTGCGCTTTTCCCAGGTTTCACCGCTGTCAGTGGAGCGCCAGAAGCCCCCTTTACGTCCCCCGAGTTCGATGGTGGCGTACACAAGCTCCGGATTGATAGGTGATATCGCCAGGCCGATCTTGCCCTTGTCTTCATCGGGCAGGCCGGTGGTCAGTTCACGCCAGTTCCGGCCGCCGTCAGTGGATTTGAAAATACCTGATTCCGGCCCGCCATTCATCAGCGCGGCAACATTACGGTAGCGCTGGTGTTTGACTGCGAACAGCACGTCCGGGTTGCGCGGATCCAGGTGGATTTCATTGACCCCGGTATACTTGCCGCCGGACAGGATCAGTTCCCAGTTTTCACCGCCATCGGTGGTCTTGAACAGGCCCCGGTCGCCACCTGCGGACCACAAAGGGCCCTGGGAAGCCACGTACACGACATTCGAGTCGCGCGGGTCAATCGCTATCATGCCGATGTGTTCGGATTTTTTCAGCCCCATATTATTCCAGGTCGCACCGCCGTCGAGCGACTTGTAAACTCCATCGCCATAGCCGACGTGGCGGCCCCCGACGTTTTCACCCGTGCCAACCCAGATCACGCTGTGCTTATTCGGGTCGATGGTAATGCTGCCGATGGAATAGGAACCCTGGCCGTCAAAGATGGATTCCCAGGTTGTTCCGCGATTGGTGGTTTTCCAGACACCGCCACTGCCCACGGCGATGTACCAGGTGCTGCGCCTGCCGGGGTCGATTGCAATATCGGCAATCCGGCCGGACATCAAGGCCGGGCCGATGCCGCGCCATTCCAGGCCTTTGAATGTAGCCTCATTGAGGCCTGGTTTAATGTCCTTTTCTTCCTCAGCTGCAAGTGATGAAGCAAGGATAAAAAGGCTACAGGCCGCCAGCAGGGCATGCTTCAGCTTTATCATGGTGGTCTCCGGTAGTTCCTTTTCCAGCTTGCGATGTGCACGCCTGGGAAAGGGTTATAGATACATGGAAATACAGCCCGTAATTATGCCACGTTATTGCAGCTGCGCGCTTGCGTGAGAACAATAATTCATGCGATTAGTCGGCCGCAAGCGACCTCTTACAGTTCTTGTAAGAGCGTCCTTGGGCGCGAAATGTACAAATGTCAATTGGGCACAAGCTTTTGTAGAGTCCCTCGGCCGCGAGCGACCTCTTACAATGGTTCTGCACATCGGAGCGAATGCCAATTATAATGTTCCTTGGCAGATACAGGATATGGACCACAATATGGCGCGCAAACCGCAGTCAAATGTACATTCAATCAAGGCGCATGAAGTAATCGAGCGCAACCCGGGCATGGCTTTCGAACCGGACTTGTTCGGCCGGATCCGGATCAACCGCAGCGCGGTGGAACGCCGGGCTGCCACCATCGGGACACGCCGGTCGATCAAGAAGGACTACCAGGCCGCCTGGTTACTGAAAGCCTTGACCTGCATTGACTTAACCACGCTGGCGGGCGATGACACGCCGGGCAAGGTCAGGCGTTTGTGCCAGAAGGCCAAACGGCCGGTGCGACGGGACATACTCGAAGGCCTGGGTGTGGGCGGACTCAACATCACAACGGCCGCCGTGTGCGTCTATCACAACCTGATCGAAACCGCTGTCCGGGAACTGGAGGGCAGTGGTATCCCGGTGGCCGCAGTCTCTACCGGTTTTCCAGCCGGGCAGATACCTCTGCCGCTGAAACTGGCCCAGGTACGCGAGTCAGTTGCAGCCGGCGCTTCTGAAATCGACATTGTGATCAGCCGGGCCCTGGTGCTGACCGGCGACTGGCAAAGCCTGTATGACGAAGTCAAAGCCTATCGTGAAGCCTGCGGCGATGCCCATCTTAAAACCATCCTGGCCACCGGTGAACTGGCGACACTGGGCAATGTGGCCAAGGCCAGTTGGGTGTGCATGATGGCCGGGGCGGATTTCATCAAGACCAGCACCGGCAAAGAGTCGGTCAACGCTACCCTGCCGTATAGCCTGGTTATGGTCCGCGCCATCAGGGACTACCAGGAATTGACCGGTTACAAAATCGGTTATAAACCTGCCGGTGGCATCAGCAAGTCGAAAGAAGCAATAAACTACCTTATTTTAATGAAAGAAGAGTTGGGAAAACAGTGGCTTACACCATCTTTATTCCGTTTTGGCGCAAGCAGTCTCCTGGGTGATATCGAGCGCCAACTGGAACACCATCTGACCGGGAGTTACTCAGCGCAACACAGGCATCCAGTCAGCTGATTTGGGAGGGAATCCAACATGTCAGTAAAAGCAATATTTGAATCCATGGAATACGGCCCGGCGCCGGAAAGCCCGGAACAGGCACAGCAGTGGTTGCAGGACCGGGATAATACTTTGCTGCACTTTATCCGTGGCAAGTGGATGGAACCCGAGTCCGGCGAGTTTTTCGATACGGTCAATCCCGCCAGCGGTGAGAGGCTGGCAAAGGTGGCCGATGGCAATGATGCGGATGTGAATCGCGCCGTTGCGGCCGCGGCTGACGCACTGGAGGGCTGGGTGGCGATGGGTGGCCACGGCAGGGCCCGTTACCTTTACGCCATGGCGCGTCACATCCAGAAAAGCAGCCGCATGTTCTCGGTGCTCGAGAGCATGGATAACGGCAAGCCCATCCGCGAATCACGCGATATAGACATCCCACTGGCCGCACGGCATTTTTATTACCATGCCGGCTGGGCCCAGGTCATGCACGAGCAGATGCCCGGTTACCGTCCCATAGGCGTGGTCGGTCAGATCATTCCCTGGAACTTCCCGATGTTGATGCTGGCCTGGAAAGTCGCACCGGCACTGGCGATGGGTAATACCGTGGTTTTGAAGCCGGCAGAATTCACATCCTCAACCGCGGTGCTGTTTGCTGAAATGTGCAGCGAGGTCGGCTTGCCGCCCGGCGTGTTCAACCTGGTGCTGGGTGATCACAAAGCAGGCGAGGCGCTGACCAACCACAAGGAAATTGGCAAGCTGGCGTTTACCGGTTCTACCGAGGTGGGAAGAATTCTGCGCAAAGCGACAGCCGGTACCGGCAAAAAGCTGACCCTGGAACTGGGTGGCAAGTCGCCTTATATCGTTTTTGAAGATTCGGACCTCGATAGTGTAGTCGAAGGACTGGTGGACGCGATCTGGTTTAACCAGGGCCAGGTCTGCTGCGCAGGTTCACGCTTGCTGGTAC
>JAIVWI010000199.1:0-4641 GCA_048636595.1 Oceanospirillum sp.
TATTGTCCTGCCGAAACACGATAAGGCCTAGTGTAGTGTCACCAGGGATGTCCTACCTGGATGTACCAGTTCCAGTCTTCGTTCCCCTTTGCAACATCCAGGCCCATCCACACATTCTGTGCTTCGATTACCTTGAATCGGGCGCCTACGCCGATGTTATGGATATTGCCGGGATTTTCGAAAAGTGGGTTATCGCCGCTGGTAAATCCCTTCCCTGCAAAGCCAAGCACTTCCCATTTGGGCGCCAGTTGGAATCGACCTTCCACTTCGACAGCGCCCGCCAATTCGTCCTGGTAGCGCATCGCCGGGATGCCCCGAAGTTTGACCCAGGGAAAACCATAAAACGGAGGTTGTCCACTTACAGTCGACACCTCCAACCTCAATCCCAGTGTGAACTTGTCATGAAAGTGATGAAAAGAAAGCGCTTTCAACTTCGCCGACCAGTAATCGAAATTGCCTCCAATGGCTTCGTCGTAACGCCACACGCTCAGGTTCACTAATTGCCCCTTGTTTGGATTCATCGTGTTGTCACGACTGTCATAGGAACCGGTTGCGGCCAGACCCACGTCCCTGAAGTCTGAATCGAGAACCTGGGCAGGTGGATCTCCAGGCAAATCGAGACTGAATTCATTATTTGCATTGAGGTAGCTCAATGACATGCCCAGGAAAATATCACTGTCCTTAATCCGGAACTTGATGTCCTGGTAAATGAACTGGCCATCCAGGGTAAATTTAAGCGGAAGAGCCAGGACGTAAAACTTCGAGTTGATCCTGGCGCTTGCAAGTACACCGGCGTAACGGATGTGGTCTGCGCGCCAGTTGTTCATGTGGCCAATACCCGCTGCCCAGGTCTTGTTGCTGGTATAGGCTCCGAACACCCCGCTGACCACCGGTGGCGCCTGGCGGTCGTCTTCCATTTGGCCAATTGACGTTGGCGTTGTAGCCCTGGGCATTGAGCGAACTCCATCCTTAACCGGATGGAAAAGGGTAAGGGCTACACCCAGACCCTTGCCAATAGCTGGCTCGGTGATAAAAATGGGGATCGGCAGTATCTTGTATCCACCAAGCCTGTCCTTCTTCCCATTGTCCGTTTTCCCGTTCTGATCCGATTCTTCTTTTGTCGAATCCGCCTCACTGGTTTCCACATCCTCAATAGTTTCCGCATTTTGAATTTCGCCAGGATCCTCATCCAGGGCCAGCACAGAATTAACCGTCAGTGACAGCAACAAAATCAAAAAAAAGCCCGGACTATTACGCGAAACCGACAAAGTTTTTATCCTATACAACCGCAGCCAATTCCGTCCCCTGCCGGATTGCCCGCTCGGCGTCCAGTTCCACGGCTACGTCTGCGCCGCCAATCAGGTGAACCCTCACACCAGATGCCTGCAGGCTCTCCTGCAAGTCACGGCGCGGCAACTGGCCAGCGCAGATGATGACATGATCCACTTCCAGCAACTTGTCTTTTCCATCGTGCTCAATATGCAGGCCGAATTCATCGATTCGTTTGTACTGCACACCGCTCATCATTTTCACACCACGTTTCCTCAGGCTCAGCCGGTGTATCCAGCCAGTGGTTTTACCCAGCCCTTTGCCGGGCTTGCTTGATTTGCGTTGCAGCAACCAGATTTCACGCGCCAGCGGATCCGGCTCGGCTGCCACTCCCTTCACTCCCCCGCGGGCTTCCAGCGTCATATCAATGCCCCACTGACGGGCAAATTCCTCCGCTGTGGGAAAATCAGGGCCGTTGTGGTGTTCATGGCCAAGGAATTCCGCTACATCGAATCCGATGCCGCCGGCGCCAATGATGGCCACCTGTTTACCCACCTGCGCATCACCGAGCAGCACATCGATATAACTCAGGGTTTTTTCGTGCCCGATACCTTCGATGTCCGGTAAGCGCGGTTTTACTCCACTTGCCAGCACGACTTCATCAAAATCTTTCAATTGCCCGATATCAGCCTCCTGGCCCAGGCGAAGATCAACACCTTTTAATTCCAGTTGCCGGCCGTAATATCTGATCGCCTCGTAAAATTCTTCCTTGCCCGGGATGCGCTTCGCCATGTTGAACTGCCCGCCAATTTGGCCGGCTGCTTCGAACAAGGTGACCCGGTGTCCACGCTCCGCCGCGACACAGGAAAATGCCAGCCCGGCCGGACCTGCACCCACCACGGCGATCGATTTTTTCAGTTTTGCGGCCGTGTAATTGAGTACTGTCTCGTGGCAAGCACGGGGATTGAGCAGGCAAGATGCCAGTTTACGGCTGAAGGTATTATCCAGGCAGGCCTGGTTACAGGCGATACAGATATTAATCTCATCCGCCCGGCCCTCGGCCGCTTTTTTGACAAACTGGGAGTCCGCCAGCAGGGGCCTGGCCATGGAAACCATGTCCGCGTGTCCATCGGCCAGGACTTTCTCCGCCACCGCCGGGGTGTTGATCCGGTTGGTCGTGACCAGCGGGATGTTTACTTCGCCCTTGAGCTTGTGCGTAACCCAACTGAAGCCGGCACGCGGCACCATGGTGGCGATGGTCGGAATGCGCGCCTCGTGCCAGCCGATGCCTGTATTGATAATGCTTGCGCCGGCCGCTTCAACGGCCTTTGCCTGGGCAACAATTTCATCCCAGGCATTGCCGTCCGGAACCATGTCCAGCATCGAGAGGCGATAAATAATGATGAAATCCCGCCCCACGGCTTTACGTATGCGGCTGACAATCTCCACCGCGATGCGGTAGCGGTTGGCCGCCTCGCCACCCCACTCATCGCTCCGCTTGTTGACCCTTGGCGTGGTGAATTCGTTGATAAAATACCCCTCGGAACCCATCACCTCGACGCCATCGTAGCCAGCCTTCTTCGCCAGCTTTGCCGCCCTGACAAAACCGCGAATCTGCCGCCTGATCCCGCCTTTTGAGAGGGCCCTGGGCTTGAACGGTGTGATCGGCGACTGGATTGCACTGGGTGCAACGGTAAGGGGATGGTAACCGTAACGGCCTGAGTGCAGGATTTGCATGCAGATACGGCCATCCTCTGCGTGTACAGCTTCCGTCACTTTCCGGTGGTGTTTTACCTGCCACGGGAACATCAGGGTGGAACCAAACGGCGTTAACCAGCCACGAATGGTCGGGGCCATGCCGCCCGTTACAATCAGGCCGACTCCGCCTGCTGCGCGCTCGGCGAAATAAACCGCCAGTTTTGGGAAATCTTTGGCCTTGTCTTCAAGACCGGTGTGCATCGAGCCCATCAACACCCGGTTTTTCAGGGTAACGAAGCCCAGGTCCAGGGGTTCAAGCAGATGTGGATATTGCTCAGTCATTTTCGCCTTCCTGTCCTGCTGTTCCCTGATCCTGCATTCTCTTGAGCAGCGCGCGTACCAGGGCCCTGACAGACATCATGGGTTCCCTCAGGGTTTCAGCGATATCGTCTTCAGACAAGGGCTCTCCGGTCACACCTGCGCCCCAGTTGGACACCACCGCCAGGCCGGCATAGTCCAGGCCGAGTTCACGAGCCAGACCAGCTTCGGGTAAAGAGGTCATCCCTGCCATGTGGCATCCGTCGCGCCGGGCTTTCTCCACCTCGGCCGAGCTTTCAAGCCTTGGCCCCTGAAAGACACCAATACAGCCCCCGTCCACAACCTCTATGGATGCATCCCGGGCCGCTTTCAGTAAAGTTCGCCTGAGCGGGCCTTCGTATGGCCGGGTGAAATCTACGTGTTCCAGTTCAACGTGTTCGGAATCGCAAAAAGTATGATTTCGCCCCCAGGTGTAGTCGATCAACTGATCGGGTACGGCAAGCGTTGCAGGGCCATAGGGCTCACATACGCCACCCACTGCGGAAACTGCCAGCACGTGATCGGCGCCAACTTCCCGCAGCGCCCATATATTGGCCTGGTAATTAACACAATGGGGCGGGAAACGGTGCGGGTTACCATGCCGCGGCAGGAACAGCAGCCGGACGGGGCCGCTTTGCACTTCACGGATGGGCGCGGAAGGTGCACCGTAAGGCGTATCCAGTGAAATGGATTTCACATTTTCATCGAGCTCAGTCAGGCCGGTGCCTCCAACCAGCGCCAATGTCACAGCAGCATTCATCGTCATTCCTCCAGGGCGCGGATTTCGTCCAGTTGGCGCCAGTATTCATACACATCCATACCGCAGCCGAATACGTATTTGTCCTCCACTTCCATGCCAACGAACGCCGGCAGTTCGCCGGTCGTCTCCCGTTGGTGAATTTTCTTGACCAGAACGGCACTGTTCACAGAGCGCGCCCCGCGGGAGGCGCAATACTTTTCAATCAGTTGCAAAGTGAGGCCAACATCATAAATGTCATCGACAATCAGCACATCGTGGTTTTCCAGGTTCAGGCGCGGCGGAACCCGGAAATCAAGTTCACCTCCTTCGGTCTGGCCTGCGTAACGCGTGGCATGGATGAAATCCATTTGCAAGGGCATTTTCAAGCGGGAGGCCAGCCAGGCTGCGGGCATGATTGCACCGGTCATCACGGCCACCAGGATGATCGGCCGGTCTTCGTAGTAAGCATTGACCGCAACGGCCATGCGCTCGATCGCAGCTTCGACTTCCTGCTTGCTGGCAATGAGGACGGAATCCTCCAGAACTTTCATCGGATCGGGTTGATTCATAATGTTTCT
>JAIVWI010000200.1:0-4620 GCA_048636595.1 Oceanospirillum sp.
CACGATGGCTATGGCAATCGTCCAGGCAGCTCGTTTGGGCTCGGTGAAACCGGCCAGGAAATCCCACAACGGGGAGTCCTCGGCAGCTTTCCGGAGCAGGCGCTCGCGGTATACTTCAGCGTTCTTCAATTGTACCCAGGACAACAATACCGGCAGCAGGAGCAGATTGGTCAGGATAATAACTGCCACACCTATGCTGGCGGTAATAGCCAGTTCCTGGATAATGCGAATGCTGATGAACAGGATCGTCAGGAACCCGATGGTGTCGGACACCAGGGCGATGATACCAGGCGCCAGCAACTTCTTGATGGCCTCACGAGAGCCATGCATCGGAGACCGGCGTGGAATTTCCTCTACGGAATGAACCCCGCTCTTGGCCCAGTCATCCGGAGTCCGGCCGCCAAACTCCTTTTCCACGATCCAGGCACTGATTTTCTGCACACCATGGCTGACACCAATAGCGAAGATCAGGAACGGCGTCAGTATGTTCATCGGGTCGAGACTGTAGCCCAGCAGGCTCAGGATACCCATTTGCCAGATCACGGCAACCAGTGAGCAGGTCAACGGCAGCACGGTCAGCCAGACAGATCGAGAATACAGGTAGAGCAGGATTGCGGTCATCACCAGGGCGATAAGAAAGAACCAGACCACCGACTGGGCCCCATCGGAAATGTCGCCGACGATCTTGGCGAAGCCTATGATATGAACCGTGAAATCATCACCCTCGAACTCGGTGCGGATCGCTTCCAGTTGCGCAGCCACATCCCGATAATCCAGCTTTTCCCCGGTCTGCGGATTTTCTTCCATCAGGTTGGCCCACACCATGGCGCCGGAAAAATCAGCGGAAACCAGGCGGCCCACTTCTCCTGACTTGACGATATTGGAACGCACCCGTTCAAACATCTCCGGAGAGGGAGCATAGTCTGATGGAATGACGTTCCCACCCGCAAAGCCGTCTTCCACGATCTCGACAAAACGGACGTTTGGCGTGAAGATCGAGCGCACACTGGCGCGGTCAACACCAGGAATGAAAAACACCTGGTCTGTTATCGTCTCGAAGGCTTCAAAGAACTCCGGCGTAAACATGTCGCCATCACGCGCCACCAGGGCTACCAGCACGCGATTGGCCCCGCCGAATTCCTTTTCATACTGCAGGAAGGTCTGCATGTACTCATGTTTGAGCGGTAACTGCTTCTTGAACCCGGTCTCGATGCGCAGATTGGACATCGCAAACATCATGCCGACGGTTATGACTGCGAAAAGGGCCACGATGCCATAACGATTGTTGATCAGGAAGGTTGCAATTTTGTGCAGGCGTGCTGTTGTAGAGTCAGTCATCGCCTTCTCCCTTGTTAGCTGTTTCCGGATACTTGTGCACTCCATCCTCGCCGACCAGCAGGAAAGTTCCGTCTCCCATGGAAAGCGCAGCGGCAAAATCCACGCCATCCGAATGGTGATAGACGCTGAAATGACCGTTATCGTCCCTGATCAGAACGGTTCCGCTATTGGCGGCCAGCAGAACGAGGCCGTCATGTTTCGCCGCACCTGAAATACTGGACTCCGATCCGGTTTCCAGTTCAGTCCAGCTGGAACCAAAATCACAGCTTTCCATTACGTGACCACGAAGACCATAGAACAAAACACATCCTCCATTAGTCATCAGCGCGCCCCACATGGAGCCCTGGTAGGGCATTTCGATGGCTTCCCATGTTTCCCCGTCATCGTAGCTGCGGTAGGAATAACCGGCTTCGCCTGCGATCAACCGCCTTCCATCATTGAAACGTACCAGACTGTTGAGATGAAAATCACTCTCCGCATCAACCGTGGCATCTTCCCAGGTCTGGCCGCCATCACGGGTTTTCAGGTATAAACCGTAGGAGCCGATGGCCACACCGTTGTTCTCATCCGTGAAGTAGATGTCCATCACAGCCTGCTGGCGGTCCGGGGCAAAAAACTGCCGGGTCCAGGTTTCACCGCCATCCCCGCTGGTGATGATTACGGCATCATGTCCGCCTGCCCACAGCCGGCCTCCCACGCTGAAAACCGAGGTCAGGGTCGAACGGGTGGGCACTACTTCCACCTGCTGCCAGCTTTTACCATCCGTTGATATCACGACATGGCCACGTTCGCCGACCGCAACCAGTGTATTGCCGGCGCGAGTGATATCGAGCAACATGGATTCCGTGGCGAGCGGCATGTGTTCCGCATACTTGACGTCAATGTCCGGTTCTGCATTAGCATTTTGAACCAACAAGCCCTGAATGAGGACAATGCAAAGAATAGAAAGGAATCTGCTTGAATTGGTCATCTCAGAATTTGTTACCCATAGAAAAAGGCCAGCAAACGCTGGCCTTTTCGGTTTTTATTAACGGCGGCCGCGGGTGCGCAGCGCCTGTGGCGTGAACTGTGACGGCTGCATCTCGACGTTGAAAGTATTCACCGGCATCGTGTTGTCGAATCCCTGGGCAACGAAGCGCCCGGACTGAAGGTCATAATGGGCTTCGATGGTGGACCAGAAAGTCGGTACATCGTAGTAGTTGATGCAATGGCCTTCCGATGCCCGCCACAACTGCATCCTGGCGTCATAATGGTCGATCAGGACGATTTGGTAGCTGTCTTCGTCGAGATAGAAAGTGCGGCGGGGATTAATGTGCCGCATGCCCTCCTTCAGCGTGGCGTCCACTACCCACACCCGGTGCAATTCATAGCGCATCAGGCTTTGATTCAGGTGCCCCGGCTGGATGAATTCATCGTAGGGAATACCCTCGGCATGCGCTCCGTAGGAGTTGTACGGTATGTACATTTCCTGCTTGCCGGTAATTTTCCAGTCAAAGCGGTCCAGCGCGCCATTGAACATGTCTGTCATGTCATTGGTGCGCAATCCGTCCGAAGCCGTGCCCGGATTGTCATAGGCCACATTGGGCGCGCGGCGGACACGGCGCTGGCCGGGGTTGTATACCCAGGCCTGCCGGGGAAGGATGATCTGGTTCAGAGTTTCGTGCACGAGCAGAATGTTGCCCGCCAGCCTGGCCGGAGATTCCACTTCCTGGAAAAAGTACAGGAGGATGTTATTGATGTCTTCGACGGTCACGCCTTCCTTGTAGTACAGGCCCAGCAGTTCTTCACGGATCACGGTCACCGAGAATTTGCCGCCTGCGGTGGGCGCGATCTGGGTATTGTAACGAATGCCACCGATGCCCTTGTATTTGAGCTTGTGGTTCCAGATCAGCTCATAGGCGTTCTCCGGGAACGGAAATGGAAAACCTTCCGCAGCATCGAGCACGCCTTCGCCGGCTTCCGCCAGCTTCGCCGTACTGCCGTTCTTGGCGGTCATTTCATAGATGCGTTCCGGGAAAGACACGCTGCGCCGGCTCGGGTACACATCCATGAAGTAGGTATCGGGATATTTTGCAAAGGTGGCTTTTTGACCAACACTCAGCTTGTCCCCGTACTGCTCGTAGTTTGCGCCTGTGATGCGGAACAGGGGCTTGTCATCCGGCCAGGGTGTTGGGTGATGGTCGCCGGGGCTGTAGCCTGCCGGCGGCGTGGTGATGCCGCCCGTCCATTCAGGAATCGTGCCGTCGGCATTACCGGCCCGCTCGGAACCCATGGGGGTCAGGTCTTCGCTCAGGCGGTGAATCTGGTCCGGCTTGGCGCCCGCTATTGCCTGGCCCACACCAAGGGTGAGGCCAATGCAGACTGAAAGCGTAATTTTTGTCAAAGTTCGCATGAATTCCTCCGGCGATCAGAATGAGTAGCGGACACTGGCGGCGTAGAAGTCGCGGTCCGTAAGTAAGTTGTACCGCCCGCCGCCAAAGTAGCTGGTATAGGCAAGATCGAAGATCCACTCGTTCAGGTAGTTGAAAGCAACTCCCAGTGTGACCTGTTTGCGCCCGTCTATAAAAGAACCGCCGGGTCCAGGTGTGGTTCCGCTGACATCATGCCGCCAGCCGATCCTGGGGAGTACAGTCACGGCGCCGAACGCATTATTGTATTCGGCGCGTACAAGCATGCGGTAGCCCCAGCTGAAATCATCTGCAAATCCGTCAGGCTCGGTCTCCGGATTGCGGAAATCGCCGGTCAGGTAGTCCGCACCACCTGCGGTATCGGTGCCCGGACCGTTGAATCTCAAGTAGTCCTTGTCCGGCAAGTCAGATACGTAATTAAAGCCAGCTTCCGTAACGAAGGCGATCTGGTTGGCCTTTAAGAAATTATTCGGACCAAACAACTTGGTCGTCGTTGCCTGGGCCTGCCAGGATTTGTGTTCTTCCCAGCCTTTTATTTCTTCGCCCCAATCGAAGTCGCCCAGTTGGCTCTTGAATTGCCAGACCGGCGCAGGGAACAAGATATTCAATGGCGTCAGGCCGGCAAACAGTATCTCCACGTCATCAACCTGCAACGGCGCTTTGGGGCGGTAGCTGACTTCTCCCGAAAGGGCCCAGGTGCCAATGTTGGAGTTAAAACTGACGCCATAAAGCTGGATATCTTCAGGATACTCCGTCCAGTAACTCCCGCTGGTAAAAATCTGATTATCAAAATTCTGGAGTGCCGCACCGCTGATCAGGGGCAAGCGGCTGTGGTAGTTCAGGAAGAAAAAACCGAACTCCGTGCTGTTCAGGC
>JAIVWI010000201.1:0-4590 GCA_048636595.1 Oceanospirillum sp.
GCCAGGGAGTTGTTCGGCACGGCGCAAAACGGTGGATTCTACTTCCTGGATGCACCTGTTTCCGGCGGGCAGGCAGGTGCTGAGAATGGCGTGCTGACGGTCATGGTGGGTGGTAATCAGAGTGCTTTTGATGCAGCGAAGCCTCTTATCGACAGCTTTGCCCGTTCGGTGATGCTGATGGGGGATTCCGGCGCCGGGCAACTCACCAAGATGGTTAATCAGATTTGCATCGCTGGTGTGGTGCAAGGCCTGTCTGAGGGTACCGCCTTTGCCATCAACGCCGGGCTCGACCCGAAACAGGTCTTCGACGTCATCTCCAGGGGCGCGGCGCAGTCCTGGCAAATGGAGAACCGCCATGAAACGATGATTGCCAATCAATTCGAGTTTGGTTTCGCCGTGGACTGGATGCGCAAGGACCTGGGGCTTTGCTTTGAGGAAGCCGGGCGTAATGGCTCTGAATTGCCCATCACAAGAATCATCGATGGTTATTATGCGCAGGTTCAGGCTGCTGGTGGCCACCGTTTTGATACATCCAGCCTGTTGACCCGCCTCAAGCGTAAGGACCTGGCTTGATTGTCACACTCCCAAGGAATTGATACCGGCCAAGCTGCGTCTATCCAGGAAACAATATGAACTTCAATCGCTTTGTTCTTATAATCATTTTTTTCGCTGTTTTGGGCAGTCCAAAAGCCATAGCCCAGGCCTATGAACTGGTTAATTTTGACACTGAAGACGGTGGCAAAATTGAAGCGTCCTTTTTTAATGCAGGTAACAGCAAGGCGGTGATTTTTGCCCATGGAGCTATTTTCAATAAAGAGAGCTGGTATTTTTTGGCGGAGGCATTTCAGCGCAAAGGCGTTTCCGCACTCTCCATAGACTTTAGAGGGTATGGCAATAGCTCATCCGGCAGAACCACAAAAAAAATGTACGATATTCTCGGCGCGATCTCCTACCTGAAAGAGCAAGGCTTTACAGATATCAATCTGGTTGGGGCAAGCATGGGTGGAGCGGCTGTGCTTTTGGCTCTGAGCAGCAATTCCATTCCCATACATAAAGTGGTATTGCTGGCGCCAGCCGGGGGGCCGGCTATAGTATCAACGGCAAGTGACAAGCTTTTTATAGTTTCAGAAAATGAAAAAATGTTCAGTGGCGTCATGGCGATTTACAATGCTTCGGCTGAACCAAAACAATTAAAGATTTACCCCGGAAATACCCATGCACAACATCTGTTCAAGACGGATGTTCGTGACGAACTCATTGAACGTATTATTGATTTCATAATCCCAGCACAACCATCATGAGCAAAAATAGGAAATTCAAAGTAGCCTGTGTGCAGGCAACCCCGGTAATTTTTGACCTTGAAAAGTCGGTAGAAAAGGTCATTACACTCACCGCAGAAGCAGCTAGTCCTGGCTGCAAACTGGTTGTTTTCCCGGAGACAATTATTCCGGGCTACCCCGCTGGACTGGGTTTTGGCACCGTCGTGGGCAGCAGGACACAAGCCGGGCGGGATCAGTTCAGGGAATATTGGCAAAACAGTGTTGAAGTACCCGGGGTTTACACCGATAAACTTGCCCAATGTGCTAAGAAAAACCAGGTTTTTCTTACCGTCGGCGTAACAGAACGCGACAAGGTAAACAAAACACTTTACTGCACCTTGTTGTATTTTGGCCCGGACGGAAACCTGCTGGGTAAGCACCGGAAAATTAAACCGACCGCGGCGGAACGCCTGGTTTGGGGCGAAGGTGATGGCTCGACGCTGTGCACCTTCGATACCGAAATCGGGAAAATCGGCGGTTTGATTTGCTGGGAAAACTACATGCCGCTGGCGAGAATGGCGATGTATAACAAAGGCGTTGAGATTTACCTCGCACCCACGGCAGATTCCCGTGATTCATGGAACGCCACCATGCAACATATCGCCTTTGAGGGCAGGTGCTATGTTATTGGCTGCAACCAGTATTTTACCAAAAGTGATTTCCCGCAACACTTGCAGACTGAACTTGCGCAAGACAGGCCGGAGGTGCTTTCAAGGGGTGGCAGCGTAATTGTATCGCCATTGGGCGAGGTTCTGGCCGGACCGCTGTATGGCGAAGAAGGCATTTTGACCGCAGAAGTGGATCTTGATGAGCTGGTACGCAGTCGCATGGACTTTGATGTTACCGGTCATTACAGCCGCAATGATATTTTTGAGCTCAAGGTAAAAAACCAACCCGGAATCAAAACGATTTAAGGGTTTGAACTGAGTAATAAATATTATTTTTCGGGAAAAGTCCGGCCAAATGTAAAGCGCTGGAGGAAAGGGGGGCGGATCTGTCAAGGTACGCAGATCAAGTGTCTTACGGAGTTTTGGTGAGGTTTACCCGGTTTGGGGGTACTATCTTACTTATATGAGAGCCCGCGAAACATACCTGGTGCGGGCAGTTGGACTGGCCCTGTACCTCCTTGCCGTCATCATGACGATGAACGTTTGCGCTGATGATCGATTCGCAAGCCAGCGTCAGCAAATGGTGCGCGAGATACGCCAGAATGTCGCAGACACCACCCGGTATATTGGCAGGTCTGCCCTGAGCGGGCGGGTCATGTCCGCGATGGGCACGGTGCCGCGTCACGAGTTCGTGCAAGCGTCAATGCAATCCAATGCCTACGAGAATCGTCCCTTGCCCATCGGGCACGGCCAGACCATTTCACAACCCTACATCGTCGCCCTGATGACCGACCTGGTGGACCTGGATGAGGGGGACACGGTGCTGGAAATCGGCACCGGTTCCGGTTACCAGGCCGCAATCCTGTCGGAACTGGTGAAAAAGGTTTACACGATTGAGATCGTTGAAGCACTGGGCCTGTCAGCCGGCAAGCGATTGCAGAAGCTCGGTTACAACAACGTTGAGACGCGAATTGGAGACGGCTATTACGGCTGGCCCGAACAGGGTCCGTTCGACGCCATTGTCGTGACGGCGGCCTCGAGCCACATACCGCCGCCGCTGGTGCAGCAAATCAAGCCCGGGGGCATTATGCTGATCCCGGTCGGCAGCCAGTTCCAGGTGCAGCAATTGACCCTGGTAAAGAAGGATGAGGCAGGCGGCGTGATTACGCGGCAGGTCCTGCCGGTCCGCTTCGTACCGCTTACCGGCGGGCATTAGGCGTTCGGCGTATCGCCGTGAAGCCCCGCTCAACTGCGCCCCCGCTGATCTCCATTGCGCTGATCTCCGCGTCAGCGCTGGCCTTCGAAATCCTGCTGATGCGCCTGCTTTCGATCACGCAATGGCATCACTTCGCTTACATGATCATTAGCCTGGCCCTGCTGGGATACGGTGTCAGCGGTACCTTCCTGGCGCTGGCGCAAGATCGTCTGAAAGGGCATTTCCAGGCCGCATTCCTGATCAATGCCGTATTGTTCGGCCTGACCGCGGCGGGCAGTTTCCTTGTTGTGCAATCTTTGCCGTTCAATGCGCTGGAACTGTTCTGGGACCTGAAGCAGCCTCTGTGGCTGCTGGTGATCTACCTGCTGTTATTCATCCCGTTCTTTTGTGCCGCCAATTGCATCTGCCTGGCGTTTTCAGAGTATCCGGAGCAGCTTCATCGCATTTACAGCTTTGACTTGCTGGGTGCGGGCGCCGGCGCCATCGGCATCATCGCTTTGCTGTTTCTGCTGGCGCCGATGGAAGCCCTGAAACTGGTCAGCGCCCTGGGTTTGCTGAGCGCACTGACCGCCTCGTGGGAGTTCAGGGCAGGGCCGCGATGGCTGAAGCTGGCCTTGCTGTCCGGTATGGCAGTTTTGTTGCTTCCCGGTGTCACACCCGGGCTCAGGCTTTCCGAGTTCAAGGGCCTCAACCAGGCATTGCGGGTTGTGGGTGCACAGCAGGTCGATCAACGCTCCAGCCCGCTGGGCTTGTTATCTACCGTCAGCAGTCCTGCGGTTCCATTCCGGTACGTACCGGGGCTGAGCCTGAACGCACCTGCCGGTCCGCCCACACAGCTTGCGACCTTCACCGATGGTGACGGAATCAGTGTGATCACCCGCTTCGAAGGCGACCTGGCCTCCATGGAATACCTGGACCAGGTTACTTCGGCCCTGCCTTACCATTTGCTGGACCAGCCAAAGGTGCTGGTGCTGGGTGCTGGCGGCGGCGCCGATGTGCTGCAGGCCCTGTACCAGGGTGCGTCCCACATCGATGCAGTGGAACTCAATCCCCAGGTCGTGGAACTCGTGAACGATCAATTCGCTGATTTTTCGGGCGCGCTGTTCACAGGTCCACGGGTGAGCGTGCACATCAGCGAAGCGCGCGGCTACATCACGGGCCACGACCGGAAATACGACCTGGTGCAGCTTGCACTGCTGGACTCGTTCAGCGCCTCATCGGCCGGCTTGTATGCACTCGGTGAGAATTACCTGTATACCGTCGAAGCCCTGGGTGAAATCCTGAATACTTTGCAGCCCGGTGGCATTCTTGCCATCACACGCTGGATCAAACTGCCGCCCCGTGATGGCGTGAAGATCTTCGCGACAGCGGTCGCCGCACTGGAGCGGGCGGGTGTGGCTGAACCGGGGCGGCAAATGATTATGATCCGTGGCTGGAATACCAGCAC
>JAIVWI010000202.1:0-4555 GCA_048636595.1 Oceanospirillum sp.
GAATCTTGTGTTGCGGATACACCCGGCGGACTACGTGATTTACAGCGACCGGAACCTGTTATATCGCATTTTGCAGAACTTTCTCGCTAACGCAATCCACTACACCGAAACCGGTGGTGTTTTGCTGGGCTGCCGTGTGCGGGGAGACCAGTTGCGACTCAGTGTCTGGGACACGGGTGTCGGCATAGAAGACTCTGAAGTGAAAGCCATTTTCCAGGAATTTCACCGCCTGGATTATGCCCGCCGCCTGGATGAAAAGGGCCTGGGACTGGGGCTTGCCATCTGTGACCGGATTGCGCGGATGCTGGATCACGAAATAGACGTCAGTTCGAAGCCGGGACACGGCAGTTGTTTTTCAGTCATCGTACCGCTGGCGGATCACACGGACATACGGCCGGCTGAAAGCCCGGCAGCCGTCCAGGTCGAGGCCTCAGGGCTAAAGGACCTGGTCGTGTTGTGCGTGGATAATGAGCCGGACATACTCGAAGCAATGAATCTTTTGCTGGATCGCTGGGGCTGCCCGGTCGTTATGCTGGCTGAAACCCAGGCACAAGCCGCGCAGCAAGTAGTCATGCATGGAACACCGGACTTCGTACTGGTTGACTATCACCTTAGCGACCAGAGCCATGGCCTGCAGGTGATGGAACATCTCGATAACTTACTTGGAGCGAAACTGCCGGCGATCGTCATAACGGCCGACCGGTCCAGCGAACTCGAAGCAGCCGTTAAAGCGAAAGGTTATGGACTGTTGCTCAAACCAATCAGGCCTGCAGCGCTACGGGCGCTTATGACCAACATGCTGAAAACAAAATCCTAGCCTACAAATCCGGCATCGTCACATCCAGTTTACTGGCTGCGAGTACGGCCTGGGTCCGGTTACTGACCCCAAGTTTATGCATAATCGCGGTTACGTGAGCCTTCACCGTGGCCTCGGAAATGCCCATATCATAGGCAATCTGTTTGTTCAGCAGGCCTTTTGACACCATCATCAACACCTTGAATTGCTGCGGCGTCAGCTGGGCCATGCGCTCGGCCAGAGCCAGCTCAGACACATTGTTGCCCGGCAGATTAGCTTGCTTCGATACCGGCGCCCATACTTCACCCATCAGGATGTCGTTGATCGCACTGGTAATGGTCTTGAGATTGGAGGACTTGGGGATAAAACCTGCGGCGCCGTGATCCAAAGCACGTTGGATCACCACTGGGTCCTCGTTTGCGGAAATGATCACAACCGGAACGCTGGGATAACGTTTGCACAGGTATACCAGGCCGGAGAAACCGCTTACGCCCGGCATGTGCAGATCCAGCAGAACCAGGTCGACATCCTGGTTCTTTTCTACCAGTTCCTGCAATGTCTCAAATGAACTCGCTTCCAGAAACGTAGTTTCACCCTGGCTTGCCTTCAGGGCTTCCTTGATGGCAGTCCGGAACAACGGGTGATCGTCGGCAACGATCACCGTTTCGGCCTGCAGAGCCATCAGTCGGTGTGCCATCAGCGGTTCATTCTGCCCTCGACCAGTTCATCCACGACGGCCGGTTCCGCCAGGGTCGAAGTGTCACCCAGGTCTGTGTATTCATTAGCTGCTATCTTGCGTAGAATCCTGCGCATAATTTTACCTGAACGCGTTTTCGGCAGTCCAGGCGCCCACTGTATCAAGTCCGGGGTTGCGATCGGACCGATTTCTTTGCGTACCCACTGACGAAGCTCATTGCGCAACTCATCGCTGGTTTCCACCCCGGCCAGGGTCGTGACGTAGACGTAAATGCCCTGCCCCTTGATGTCATGGGGATAACCGACTACCGCGGCCTCGGCAACAGCCGGGTGCGAAACCATGGCGCTTTCGACTTCCGCCGTGCCCATGCGGTGGCCGGATACGTTCAATACATCATCCACCCGGCCGGTAATCCAGTAGTAGCCATCCGCATCCCGCCGGCAACCATCGCCGGTGAAATAATACCCGGGATAAGTGGAGAAGTAAGTCTCCGCGAAACGCGCATGGTCACCATACAAGGTACGCATCTGGCCAGGCCAACTGTCCGTAATGATCAAGTTGCCTTCGGCCGCACCTTCGAGGAACTGCCCCTCGCCATCGACCAGTGCCGGTTGCACCCCGAAAAACGGTTTTGAAGCCGATCCCGGCTTGAGTTCGGTCGCTCCCGGCAACGGGGTTATCATGATGCCTCCTGTTTCTGTCTGCCACCAGGTGTCCACAATCGGGCAACGGCCATCGCCTACCACATGGTAGTACCACTCCCAGGCTTCCGGGTTGATGGGTTCACCGACGGAACCCAGTAATCGCAGGGATTTGCGCGAAGTCCGTTTTACCGGTTCATCACCGTCACGCATCAGGGCCCGGATTGCGGTAGGAGCCGTGTAGAAAATGTTTACCTGGTGCTTGTCGCACACCTGCCAGAAGCGGCTGCTGTCCGGGTAGTTGGGCACGCCTTCGAACATCAGGGTCGTCGCGCCATTGGCCAAAGGACCGTAGACGATGTAACTGTGGCCGGTCACCCAGCCGACATCGGCAGTGCACCAGTAAATCTCACCAGGGTGGTAGTCAAAAACATACTGATGTGTCATCGCAGCAAAAACCAGGTAGCCGCCTGTTGTATGCAGGACACCTTTAGGCTGCCCGGTTGAACCCGAGGTATAAAGGATAAACAACGGGTCTTCCGCATTCATTTCTTCCGGTGGACAGTCACTGCCCACCTCGTTCCATTGTTCGTGCAGCCACAGGTCGCGGCCTTCAACCCAGTTCACCTCGGAACCTGTGTTCCTTACCACAAGGACCTTTTCCAGCACGCCAGGCACGCCTTCGATCCTGGCGGCTGCGTCGACATTGGCTTTCAGCGGCACCTTTTTTCCGCCCCGCAGCCCTTCATCGGCAGTGATCACGAAGCGGGAATCACAATCCACGATCCTGCCCGCCAGTGCGTCCGGTGAAAAACCGCCGAACACTACGGAATGCACCGCGCCGATCCGCGCACAAGCCAGCATGGCGTATGCAGCTTCGGGAATCATGGGCATGTAAATAGTGACCCGGTCCCCCTTCTGCACGCCTTGCGCCTTGAGCACGTTGGCGAAGCGGCAAACCGCCTCAAACAATTCTGCGTAAGTAATTTTGCGGTCTATGCCCGGATCGTCGCCTTCCCAAATGATGGCCACCTGGTCTGCTTTATCCTCCAGGTGGCGGTCAACGCAATTGGCGCAAACGTTCAGGCTGCCGTCTTCATACCAGCGAATATGAAGGTCCTCTTTGTCGAAGGAAACATCCTTCACCTTGCTGAAGGGTTTAATCCAGTCGATTCTTTGCCCCTGGTCCGCCCAGAAGTGTTCGTTTTCGTCGATGGATTGCTTATACATAGCCTCATAGGATTCACTGTCGATCCAGGCCGTTGCCGTTAAATCACGAGGTATCGGATAGATTTTTTCCATGTCACTTGCCTAAATTAACCAGCCTCTGATTCTCGCATTCAAGTAGTGACAGTACCCATTAGACCATGGTCGAAATCATGGCCACCGGCCAGGCGGGAGCTTTAGCGGTATTAGTCATTAGACCAAAGACTAATACACCCTTGCGCTTAACTTACGCATAGTGCGTGTGCTTACAATTGAATGGGAGAGGCTATCATGGCCAAAAAATCACTGAGGAAACTCCTTCTGAGCCTGACCGTTGCAACAGTTTTAAGCTGTAGCTGGGCAGGAAGTGTCTTTGCAGATGGGGACGAAAGAGTCGAGGCGCTCGAGGCACGAATCGCCGAACTCGAAAGCCTGGTTCATCAGCTGCTGGACCAGGAGAGAAAAGCTCCGCCGGCGACCACCCAGGAGCCGGAAGTCACCGTAGAGTTAGTCGAGGTAAAGGCACAACAATTTGCCGAAGCCAGCGTTGCAGCCGCGTTGGAAGAACACCAGGCGGCGGTAGCAGAAGAAACCCACAAACACAGCTACAAATTTGGTGGGTACATCAAGGCTGATGTCATCTACAGTGACTTTAACGACGGCCCCTACCGCGGTGCAGGCAGGGATTTTTATATTCCGGCGACTGTACAAATTGGCGGAGAGGGTGAGTCCTACCTGGACTTCCACGCCAAGGAAACCCGGATCTTCTTCAAATCGACGCACAACCTGGACAACGGTTCCAAGGTGGGCACCTATCTTGAAATGGATTTCCAGTTGTCCCCCGGGGGCGATGAGCGAATCTCCAATTCCTATAACCCCAGGATGCGGCACGCTTTCGTGACCTACAACAAATGGCTGTTCGGTCAGACCTGGATGACTTTCTACAACGTCGGCACGAACCCTGAAAATCTCGACTTCATCGGACCGGCCGATGGCACGCTGTTTGGACGTCAGGCTCAGATTCGCTACACCAGCGGCCCATGGATGTTCTCTGTTGAAAATCCAGAAACGACCATTACACCGTTTGGTGGGGTCATCAACCCTCCCGAGGACAAGGAATGGATAGCCAAAATCACACGTATAGTCGCGGATGACAACGTCGTGCCAGATGTGGTTCTACGTTACAACCATAAACGCGACTGGGGAGTCTTCAGC
>JAIVWI010000203.1:0-4511 GCA_048636595.1 Oceanospirillum sp.
TACTGTTGGGCCACAGGTATTGAAAGGCCAGGCCGTTGATGGCCAACTGGGCCAGCCCCCAGGAAGCGAAAAACAGAACATAGTAAAGATAACTCCGGTCTTTAAATACTATGAACAGCAAAAAGTTGTAGATCAGCATGATCAGCAAAGCGCCATAATAGACGCCAAGCACAATTTGTTCGGTTTGAACGACCTGTAACAGGCCGTCCGATCGCCAGAATTTCAACTGCAAGTTCATTGAACTGCTGGTCTTGAAGCGAAGCAGGTAGGTCTGCTGGCTGTGGGCCGGCTCTTTCAGCTTAAACAGGATATTGCGGTAGTCGAGTTCGCGCTGATGGAAAGGCTGATGATCACCGTAGCTGCGTACCTTATAACCCCCTCCGGCAGCCGGAATATAAAGATCGATCTGGTCAATCAGGGGGTAGCCGCTCTCCAACAACCACTCAACGGGCTGATCCAGCGGATTCTCAACGGTTAGCCGGGCCCAGTAAGCCGAGGAGGTGAAACCAAAACCGGGTTGGTCTGCGTCTTGTTTCTCGAAACGGCCGGCAAACCCTGGCGCGCTCACCTCATCGATGGTAAACGTGGCGTCCGGGTCTTCCAGCAGGGCAATGTACCGGCCCAGCGGAGCCCCCTTGGTGTCAGCGTCAATTTGGAAAACATCCTGCCCCGATTGGACAGACAGCGGTGTCAGGAGGGACAAAATGAAGTAAAAAAAAGAAAACGGTTTCGGCCAGTTGCGAAAACAGCTGTCTGGATAGTGCTTCAAACCCCGGTTTCCAGCATCATGAAGTTGCCGGGGTACTGTCCGGCAAAGTTTGTGGCAATTGGCTTAGCAGGTCGGACAGGGCCCGTGCATTAACCGGCTTTGGCAGGCGGCCGAGAATATTGATGTCACTTTTCCGGGCAATGTCCTCAACCGAAATCAGCGTTTGCTCATCCACACCCGTGGTGAGGATCACATGGCCCGTATAATGCTGTTCAGCCAGCCAGCGGAGTAGTTCCACGCCCCCCATCTCGGGCATGCGCAAGTCCAGCAGCAGCACGTTAGGGGGGGGATCCATGCTAGTGATGCGGTCCAGCGCTTCACGCCCGGTTCTGGCAGTTTCCACTTGTGTTGCGCCAAGGGACTGCAACGCCTTGCACACGACGATGGATGTAAACGCATTGTCCTCAATCACGAGGAAAGAAATTGAAGCGATTTCCATATATGAATCAGGATAGAAGCCCTTTTTCCAGAAGTCCACCTTTGTCAAAGCCGGGGTCAGGTTCGAGAACCTGACCCCAGTTGTTATATTTAGCGCCTATTCGTGGCCGTTTTTTGTCTCCTGATGCTGCAAAAAGGCAAGCAGCTCGTTTTTGGTATATTCATACGCGGTTGTAACGATCTGGTCGAAGGCCTTGATTTCGGTCAAGCCAAATTTTCGTACCGGCGGTCGCAGCAGGAGATCGGCCTGTTTTCCGGCTTCGCGCACATGGGCCATGGTTCCAAGTTCCGTTGCCTTGAGCATGATGGTAGCCAGGCCCGGTACACGGTATTTGCGTGTAAAAGGCAGATAACGCCCACGCAGAACGGCCCAGGGTGAGGGCAGAGAATCGTAATTAACGTGGTATTCAGCGCTTGAAGACAGGTCTACGGCGATAATGGAACCCACCGGTTTTTGTTGCATGATGTCGATGGGCAGGTTGTTGATGACGGAACCATCGACAATCAGGCGCCGGTCCAGCACCGCCGGGGGAATGATGCCGGTCATCGCCGCGGTGGCGCGTAGCGCATCGGGCAGAAAACCCCGCTCATGCAGGTTGAGCTCGCCCGTGTCGAGCTTGCATGAAACACAGAAAAATGGAACAGGCAGGTCTTCGATTTGAAACCCGGCGTGCTCCGCAAGCAAGCGTTCCATACGCCTTCCACGAATCAGTGACATCAATGGAATGGTGTAGTCGCTGAACGGCTTTCCATCCACAAAGCATTTCCTGGCCAGGTCGCAGGCTTGCTCGAACGTACCGTCCATGGCCAGGATCGAGCCCATGATTGCTCCGATGCTGGTGCCTCCGATCCAGTCGATACTGATACCGGCTTCGCGCAGCGCCCGGTAGACACCCAGGTGGGCGAAACCCCGAACTGCGCCGGCGCCGAGCACCAGGCCCCGGGCATTGCCCGAGAGAATCCGTGCAACGCGGCTATGATCATCCGGCTTGTCCTGCCGCACGTGAATGTGAAAATCCACCTTGCGCCCGGCCAGCCAGGCGGAGGTATTGCTGATGGGCGTTTCTGCGGGCGGCTGCAGCAGGACCAGCATACGGCGTGCGGCCGCACTGGCGCGTGTTGCGGCAAGTTGATCCTCCCAGGGGCGTGGTGTGGGATCGAGCGTGGCATCTGCAATGAACAGCACAATATCGGACTGCCGCCGGGCGAACCGGGTCCAGTGGGTATTGGGCGAGTCGCACCGGTACAGCACAAAACGGTTTCCATATTCCTGATCGTTCAGCCACCGTCTGAGATCTTCCGGGACTTTTTCATCCTCGGCCAGGCAGTCCATGGGAGCACCCTGATGCCCGAGGGAACCCGGTGAAAGGTTCAGCACGGGCCCATAGGTTTTCAGTTCCGCTTCGAGCTGACGGCAGAAGTCCCTGACCCGGGGGCCGTGGTCAAGTGGCAGTAAAGTGATGGTGTTCAGGCTTTTGACGACCGCCTGGGTGCCGGTCGTGCTTTTGTGCAATACCGAGGCTACGTTGGAGGCAAGCTTCAGGACCAGGGCAGGATGATTGTGCACGAGTTTTTCAAACATTGTCCGGCTGATCTTGACCAGCAGGCTGTCCCTTATGGCCTGGATGCTGGCGCTGCGTGGCTCACCCGTCAGCAAGCTGACTTCACCGACGCTGTCGCCCGGAACAATTTCACCTAAAAATTTCGGTTCTGTCCCAGCCTCCGAATCTACATTCCCGGCCCAAACCTGCAAGCGCCCCTGGACCAGGAGGTACAGGGCATCGCCTGCGTCACCCTGTCGCATAAGCCAATCGCCGCCGGACAGGTGCCTGGTTTCGAGTTCATCCAGCAACGGGCCGCCTTCTCCGGCCCGGATGTCGAAATACTTTTCTACCGTGCGTTGGACCCTGCCGTCGGTGGAATCATGCATTTCCTAGTGCTCTGCCGGCCTAATTTTGATGGGATGCCAGACCCTGCTGGGTTTCGAGAATGACGCCGATGGACTCTATAAAATCAGCAAATTGCTGTTCATCACCGCCATCGAACGGAAGTCCATCCTTGCGATTGAGCAGTTGGGCCACGGCGAATACTTCACCCGCCTGGTTTTTGACCGGCAGGCTGATGATCGAACGGGTATGGTAGCCAGTCTGTTTGTCCACATCCCGGTTGAAACGGGGGTCCGAGTAGGCGTCATCAATGCGGATGGCCTGCCCCGTCTGGGCCACGGCGCCGGCAATACCGCTGCCCAGCGGAATGCGGATCCGGCCCATCTTGTCCAGGTCTTCGGCGATTTTCAGTTCCAGGTAGCCGTCGTCCACCAGGAACAGGGACGAACGTTCAGCGTTGAGTAACTGGCCCAGTTTCCGGGTGAAGGCGAACAGGCCCTGTTTGAGCATGCTCCGGAAGGCAATATCACTGGCCAGGGCCGTAGCTTCCAGGAATTGCCGGGATTCATCGGTCAGTTCCTGCAAAAGCTCCCTGAACTCCTGCTCATCCATTTTTTCCACTACCTTGTCCAGGTCCTGCTTCTGGCGATGGTCGGCCAGCATTTCCATCATGTGGCGGTTATTGGCAACCACGGCATCGGTAAACGTGGACAGCCGGCCGTCTTCCAGGTGAACAATCCGGTCCGCTATGTCCAGGATGCGGTTATCGTGCGTCACCAGCAGGATCGTGGTTTCTTTTTCCCGGGCCAGGCGCTTCATGTGGTCGACGACTTCACGGCCGGATTTTTTGTCCAGCGATGCGGTTGGCTCATCCGCCAGCAGCATGGCGGGTTCGGACACCAGCGCGCGGGCGATGGCCACACGCTGACGTTGTCCACCGGACAGTTGGTCCGGACGTCCACACCCGCTGGTTGTGCCCCCCGCGTCAGGCAGTCGACAATGGTTGCGGAGGAATCGGTCACGGGGAACATGCGGCCGTCCGGTTCGGTCTTGAGCTCCACGCCGTGCTCGGTCGCGAGCCGCCGCGCCGTCGCGAGCTGACGCTCCGAGTTGTCGATCCCCACCACGCGCGCCCCGCGGCGCGCCATCCAGCTCGAGACGTAGCCGGTGCCGCAGCCCAGCTCGACCGCCTCCATGCCAGACATGTCGGTGGGCAGGAGGCCGAGCTGCGATTCGGGAAGCCCCCAACAGCCCCAAGAGGGCTGTGGGGATCGCCAGGCGCGCTCACCGGCAGCCACCCAGTCGTCGGCCGTTCGATCCCAGTAGGCGCGGTTTTCTCGGACGTGTTCGGGTAGCGCGGAGTCGCTCATGGGGGGGGGGCTAGCACAGGCGTGGGGCTGCTGTCGCTGTGACCCGTC
>JAIVWI010000204.1:0-4505 GCA_048636595.1 Oceanospirillum sp.
CACCGGATGATTCTGCCTCCCAGTTTGGCACAAGCCCGTTCGGAGTAAGGGGTCTTCTTCCAGGACCCTTTGAAACACGGATGTTTCAAGAGGAGGCCCCAGGGAAGGGTTTATGCCGTGTCCTGGAAGAAGACCCCTTGCTTCGAACGGGCTCCCCAACAAAAAGCACAACAAATAGCTCAACAACGTTGCTGGAATTCACAACTGGTTCATTCAAGTGGTTTCCACCACGGGCTGGGCCAGGATCCAGAGGCTCAGCATGGTGTAGCAAACCATCAGCAACAGCATTGGGATTTGGCTGAGCAGCGCTGCGCGGTTGCTGTGAAAAGTTCGCAGGGCCATCACGTGGGCCAGCCACACGGCGATGATGTGGCCCGTGACGATGGCGATTACCGAGGTGTACCAGACCATGCGGGCGTTAACGATGCTGATGTCCACGGTATACAGGCTGGTGCCGAACAGGTCCCAGCCCATGCCGAAAGGGTCGGAGGCCAGCGGGATGATGTACTGCCCGACGAGCGCAAGGTAAGACAGGTAATGGGCCAGGTGGTATGCCAGCGCGATGGGAATCAGGCTCAGCACAAAAAGCCCCGCCAGTTGCCGGACAGAAATTCCCGCCCGGTTGGCGGCAGGGACACTGAAATACATCAGCGTGCTGAACAAAAGGTAGAGCAACTGGAACACCAGCAGGAAGGCAGCGAGAGCGATGGTTCCGACCGCAGCGACGGCATTGCCGGTAATGTCCTGCAGGGCGATGATCAGCGGCCGCATGGTTTCGGAATAGATCATCCACCGGGACAGATCAGCCCACAGGGGGGTGGCCAGCAGGCCGTCGAATGTCACGCTGGACAGCATAAGCAGGACAAACACCATGGATGAGGCCGATAGCGGCCTGGCCGTCAGCAGCCCCACAGCCCACGGCCGCAGGTTCCATTCCCGCTGATCTTTCGCTGTTTTTTCGAAACATTCAAGGCAGTTCACACAGCCCGCAAAACGATCACGGCAGTGACTGGACCCGCAAGCAGCGCACACGGCGGCGTCAGTGACGCGGATCTCGCTGGGTGCGAACCGGGCGAGAAAGCCGAACACCACCGTGAACGCCTCACCGCTACGCAGCCAGCGGTACCGCCCAAACACGAACATGCCCAGCCAGGTGATGATGCTGTAGGTGAGTGCCGCTTTCGCCAGGCTGGCGGGTGTATCGCTTAGTGGCCAGATCAGCTCCGCCCAGACAAACCAGGCGAACAGCAATACGGCAGGCCAGCGCCCCAGCCAACCGGGCCAGGGGAGGGCAAACCCCAGGCTCCTGGAAGGGAACAGGGCTTGCCAGAGCTTTTCAGCCCATCCATAAACAGCAGACCAGGGATTGACGACGGCCCAGAAGTCACCCGCCAGCCCGGAAATATAGGCAAAACCAACCCACCAGATAACCCATATGGCCGTGGGTGCAATATTTTCGAACGGGTTTTCGTGGCCGATGTAGCCGGCGACAATAACCAGCGCCAGGAAGCTGACCGAAAATATTCGAAGCAACTGAACAATGAAAGTGCCGGCGATGAAGCGGCCCAGTGGATTTGCCAGCAGATTGAGCCGGGGATAACTCTGGATGACGCGTTCACCACGTACAAAAAACGCAATGACCAGGAATGAAAGCACTACGGCCGCCGCTGCGCCACCCATATAAAGGCCGAGCGGTACGGGCAGGTCGTAGCGCTGCGCAAATCCGTGCGCAAAAAGACTACCCGGCACCAACGCCAACAGCCAAACCGCTTGAGTGAGTTTCAGACGCACCTTGAAAGGGTACTGGTAAAGGGTCTACCGGGGGTAGACTTCGATGTAGAGCAAGGCCTCATGGCCGTGTCCTTGCTCCCCGCCGAAACCATGGCTGGTGATCGGGAAGCGGCCGGTCGCATGGGCTTCGAAGGTCACAATGGCAGGTGCTTCGGGCGAGACCTCGAAGCTGATGTCGTAACCATGCAGATGCAGTTCGGCGGCCTCATCACTTTGCCAGACAAGCTCAATCGATTCGCCCTGGGTCACGCGTATTGTTTTCTCTTCCCGCTGCACCTTGCGTTCACTGATGACCAGCTCTATTCGCTTGACTGTCCCTTCATCTGTGCCCGCATTGACAGGCACAGGGACGATAAAGAACAGCAAGGTGACCAGAGATATCCACCACCGCAAAAGTTTTGAAGTGTTCATATATAATGCCCGAGCAAGCGTTTTCCTGAGTATAGACTATTATTAGATTGCGCTTATTCAGAAGCGGCAGATCGATATTATAAGAAACATCACCACGGATTTTGGAGAGCATTATGAAAAAGACCATACTTGTATTGGCATTCTGTGCATTGGCGATACCCCTGGCAGGCCAGGCGGAAATCCTTGCCATGGCAAATTACGAATCGAAACCTGACGAATCCCTGAAGGATCTGAAAATGCCGTTCGGTACGCAGGCGCGCCGTGAAGGTGTGGCCATTTTTGACGTGGATCCGGAATCGGAAACCTACGGTGACATTCTGATTGAGATTCCCCTGCCGCCCGACCTGGTGGCGCACCACCTGTTCTGGAACCGTGATCACACCAAGATCTACATGACGGCACTGGGCAAAGCGGAACTGCGGGTCATTGACATGACGCAGAATCCCTACCGGGTGAAGGTTATTGATGTGCCGGACTGCCAGGTGGGTGAAGACGTGATTTTTTCCGCGGACAACACCCGGTGGTATGAGACTTGCATGGGGTCAAGCAAGATCGTTGTCGGAGACGCGGTAAACGATACCTATACTCACACGCTGGATTCCCCGGTGCCGTATCCACACGGGATTGCCATGCATGAAGGCATAGACCGCATCCTCGTCACCAGTACCGTACGCGCCACCGATATGGCCGATCCGGGCAGCACGCTTGGTATTATCGAGGCCAGTACCGGCAAGAACCTCGGATCAGTCAGCGTGACCGACAAGCCTGCGCCGAATAATATTGCGCCGGTGGAAGTCATCTTTGTACCGCAGTCAGACCCACCGGTCGCCTGGGTGACCAATATGAATGACGCCACGCTGTGGACCGTGACCTGGAATCCTGAGACCGGCACTTTCGACCCCGCGCCGGGTTATGACTTCGCACAGGATAAGGCCGCCGTACCGCTTGAAATTTACTTCAACGCGGATGGCTCGGAAATGCACGTCACAACGTCCCTTCCCGGCAAGATGCACTTCTTTGATCTCAGCGACGGTGGGCGCAAAGCCACCCTCACCAAGACCATCGATACCGCGGGCGGGGCGCACCATGTCGCCTACACACAGGACGGAAAATATGCGTTCGTGCAGAATTCCTTTATCAACCTGCCGGGCATGAGAGACGGATCCATCTCGGTGGTGGACCTGGAGTCAAAGGAAGTCATTAGCAGTTGGGATACGCTGAAAGACAACGGTTTCAACCCGAATTGCCTGGTGCTGCTCGGCGAGTGGAACGACCCGATGGGGCACTAAGTGTGAATTCCAGCAACGTTTTTCACGTTGCGTAGCTACTGCGCACACAGTCATGATTTTCGTTTAGTTCTAAAACAACGTCGGCAGTACCGGGCAGGGTGGCCAGGTTCACCCTCGTTATTCGCTCATAATGTTGAATGAAGCGTGCTATTTGCCCGCTGTTCATGATTCCGGCGGCATTGTCGGGTGTGACTGCGGCGAGCTTTTCTTCTTGCTCGAGGCGCCAGCGATAAACTGCGTCAAAACTGGGCGCTTGCAGGAAAATCAGCGCATCCAGTGTTGCAAACAGCTTGGAATAACTCCCTTTGATCTGATCGTTTACATAACGCCTCCATTCGCCCGATGCGTCTTCTTCGCGTTCCAGTGAATTAATCGGCTCCAGTAATTCGTCGTCAGACTGGGGAGTGCAGCCGACGCACCATCCCTCGAGAATAATCAGGTCGACCGGCCCGCTGACAAGGGGCCAGGAGTCGGGATCGGCACGCTCGTCCCGCGATTTGTCGAAGCGCGGCAAAGCCAGGCTTTTTTCTGAACCGGGATTTTTGAGCTGTTCGATGCAAGTGGCGAGCATTTGCATATCGTGCGTGCCGGGAACCCCCCGGGTCTCCAACAAGGGGTGAATATGTTCGCCCAGTTTTTCGCGCTCTGCCCTGGTCAGATAGAAGTCATCGATTGATAAAACTACTACGCGCCAGTTGGCGGCCTGCTCGAGTGCGAGGCGCAAAAAGGCGGCAAGTGTCGACTTCCCTGTGCCCTGCGCCCCGTTTATTCCGACGAACAGCGCCTCATCCGGTCGATGTTGTGACTCCACCCACGAGGCCAGTGGCAGGTAATGCAGTTTGATCAGGTCCCGAAACTTGTCCGGCAGCCGGTGTTGCGCAATGAATTCATCGATTTGCCGGCTGCTTAACATTACCCGGAAGGGAACTTGTGGTAGTCCAGCAGACGGCGCATTTTCCAGTGGCGATGCAGGTTGGGTGGCTTGCGCTTGAGCCCCTGCAGACCGCTCTCAGC
>JAIVWI010000205.1:0-4480 GCA_048636595.1 Oceanospirillum sp.
GAGCCACCGCCGGCGCCGATGGTATGGATCGCGAGCATCGGCAATGCAATCCGGTGCCGGTCGATTGTGCCTTCGTTCACCAGCACCGGGCTGCCGGTCACCAGCGCTGCTTCGAAACTGGTCCCGCCCATGTCAACCACAATGCAATTGTCCTGATCGTGGGCCTGTGCATAGATAAGGCCCGCGCCAGGTCCCGCTGCTGGCCCGGAAAGCAAGGTGAGTGCGGCGGTCTTACGGGCGGTCTCCGGCGTCATGACACCGCCATTGGACTGCATGATGAGCAGGATGCCGTTGAAGCCGTTATTGTTCAGGCGGCTGGTCAACTGCTCCAGGTAATGATTCAGAATGGGCCCGATATAGGAGTTGAGCACGGTCGTGCTGACGCGCTGGTAGAAGCGGATGGATGGCAGCAGGTCGGTTGATACCGTGAGATAGGCATCGGGAAGTTTTTCACGCACCAGTTCAGCGGCGCGGTGCTCGTGTTCGCTATTGGCGAAGGCGTTCATGAAGCAGATCGAGACGGCCTCGACCCCTTCTGCCCGGAACAGATCGATGGCCTGCTCAACCTGATCAAGGCTCAGTGGTTCCACTTCACTGCCATCGCGGCGCAAGCGCCCCCGCACACCGGCCCGGAGATAACGGGGCACCAACGGCACAACGTTGGTGAAACGATTGTTGTACTGCTCTTCCCGGATTCCACGGCGCATCTCCAGTGCATCGCGCACGCCTTCAGTCGTGATCAGGCCCGATTTCGCGCCGTTGCGTGTCAGGGTTGCATTGGTGGTGACCGTGGTCCCGTGCACGATGGTTTCGACCGTCCCCATGAATTCTTGCAGGCTGAGGGGTGGATTCTGCTTGCCGGCTATCTCGGTCAGGCCATTAATTACCGCTGCGGCAGGGTCATCCGATGTGGAAAGGACCTTGAATATTTCAGGTTCCCGGTCTTCCCAGGCAACCAGGAAATCGGTGAAGGTCCCGCCAACATCTATGCCAATTTTCAATCCCATACTTATACGCTCCGCAAATCTGTCTTCGTGCCTGTTGCTCTGATTATTATTCCTACCAGGACTATCTTCCTGATTGCTTCAGTGCGAGTTCACGCACATCTTTCTTGACGATTTTGCCCATCGCATTGCGCGGCAGTTGATCCACGATGATCACCTCCCGGGGGCAGGAATAGCCGGCAATACGGCCCGAGCAATAATCCAGAACCTGCCCGGCATCGATGGTATGACCCTCCTTGGCCGCGACCACTGCAACGGCAATCTCGCCCCAATAGTCATCCGGCAGACCGACTACTGCAATTTCCTCAATTTCGTCGCACTCCGAGAGAAGGTTCTCAATCAATGCCGGATAAATATTTTCCCCGCCGGAAATGATCATGTCCTTAATGCGCCCGTCGACATATAGAAAACCCTCTTCGTCGAAATGCCCGATATCACCGGTGTGGAACCAGCGGCCGGTAAACGCCTCACGTGTCGCTTCTGCATCACCCCAGTATTTCGTCATGACATTCGGGCCACCGACCAGAATCTCACCTTTCTCGCCCACCGCAACTTCGTCACCTTCCTCACAAACGAGACGTATCTCGCAGTGCACGGCTGTTTTGCCGGTGGACGCCGGCTTACGCGCCGCATCCGCAGGCGGCGTATAGGCGGCAATGGGGCCTGTTTCAGTCGATCCGTAAACCTGCACCAGTGGCACACCCCAGTCACAAACCGCCGACACCATTTTTCCCGGCACCACGGTTGAGCCGATCGATAACATGCGCAGTCCGTCAGGTTTACACCCCGCCCAGCGTGGATCAGCCATGACCGCAAGCAATATCGTCGGCACAATCAGCGTCAGCGTAATGGGGTGTTCCGCGAGCGCCTGGAAAAAGAGATCCGTATCGAAACGCTTGTGCATCACCACGGTCGCGCCGGCATGCAGCGCCGGTATGGTCTGGATATTGAGCCCGCCAATATGAAACATCGGCAACAGTGTCAGGACCGTGTCCTGGCTGGTCAGGTCATGCATATGGGCCGAGTTCACTGCATTCCAGAACAAGGCATTCTTGCTCAGCAACGCACCTTTCGGGATGCCGGTTGTACCCGAGGTGTAACACAGCAGTACACCATCCTCATCGCTGAGACCTTTGGGCCGCTGAAAAGCTGGTTTGTCCCGGCTGGCAAGCTCAAGGTCCTCCAATGAAGTCCATCCATCACCCGCCTGGCCCGAACCTGGCTCATCAAGCCGTACCAGGACAACATCCTCAAATTGCTCCTTAACCCCGTCGATGTGCTCCGAAAAATCCCCCTCTGCAAACAAGGCAAGCGGCCTGGCGTGCTGGAGAAGCTGTGCATGTTCAGGAGCAGCCAGGCGCCAGTTCAGCGGCATAAGTATGGCGCCAACACGTGCACACGCAAAAATGAGAGAAATGAGTTCGGGGGAATTCAGCCCCAGGTAGGCCACCCGGTCTCCGGGTTTGACCGCAAGTTCAGCGCCCAGTACCTGCGAAAAACGATCGATCTGATCCGCCAGTGACGCATAGCTTATTGCGCCCCCCTCGAAGAGGATGGCTGGCTTTTCCGGTGTAAAGTCCGCTCGACGACTTATCCAGTCAGACAAATCCATAAATCGGTTACCTGGGGCCTGCTGATCCATTCATGAACTGATCTGTTCATGAACTATGGCAATACATGATCTAAAACAAAACGCGCCTTGACCATGTAATTATAATATATAGTTCAATCTTAAATGGTAATTGAGTACTATAATACCACTATTGCTGCCAAAACAAGTTTTTTGAAGCATATTTAATGAAGCATTTGAAGGAGCAGAAATCATGACTGGTAGTTTTATTCCGTACGGCGCTTACTGGTGCAGTCCTTTCGCACGGTGGCAGGGCAGCCTGGGCCACCTTCCGAGTGTAGAGTTCGCTGCACATGTCACACGTGAATCACTGGCTTCACGCGGCATCGGAACTGAAGTTTTCGATTCCGGGGTTCTCGGCATGACTGTTCCGCAACAGTTCTCCTTTTATGGACTGCCGTGGTTAGCCGGTATGGTCGGCGCCGATCACATCGGCGGCCCAACCATCGGCCAGGCCTGTGCGACCAGCGCGCGGGTTCTGTCTGTAGCAACACAGGAAATCACGACCGGCTCAGCCAGTTGTGTGCTGACAGTCACCACCGACCGCCTTTCCAATGGGCCACATCTTTATTACCCGCGTCCCGGAGCACCCGGTGGTATCGGCGCCCATGAAGACTGGGTCCCCGATAACATGGGATGGGATCCCTATACCCGCGGAGACATGACCCAGACAGCAGAAAACTGCGCCAGCAAGTGGAATGTCACGACAGCGGAACAGCACGAAGTCGTCTTGAGGCGCCTTGAGCAATACAACGACGCATTGGCCGATGACTCAGCTTTCCTGAAACGCTTTATGCCCCTCCCCTTTGACGTGCCGGATGCCCGCTTCAGGAAAACCGTGTCCACCATGAACGGAGACGAAGGTATTTTCCAGAGCACCGCGGAAGGGCTGGCAAAACTGAGAACCGTTAAGGAAGGAGGAACGATAACCTTCGGAGGACAGACGCACCCGGCCGATGGTACGGCCGGCATGGTCGTTACTACCGAGGAAAAAGCAAAAGAATTGTCCGCAGACCCGGCAATCACCATTAAAGTCGTTTCATTCGGACAGGCAAGAGTGGAAAAAAGCTTTATGCCCGCCGCTACCATCCCGGCATCAATGCAAGCACTGGAAGGGGCAGGCATCGGCATCGGCGACCTTGCTGCGATCAAGTCGCACAACCCGTTTGCAGTCAACGACATCGTTTTCGCCCAGGAGACCGGCGCGGACCTGATGTCCATGAACAACTACGGCAGCTCCCTGATCTGGGGCCATCCACAGGGACCGACCGGAATGCGCGCAATCATCGAACTGATCGAGGAACTCACACTGCTGGGCGGCGGCTGGGGCCTGTTCCAGGGCTGTGCCGCCGGTGATACCTCGATGGCCACCGTATTAAAAGTCGGGGTTTAAAAATGCTGTAAGAGCGTGCTTGCGCGCGACCTGTTGACCTGACAGGTCGGCCCCAAGGGGCCTCTTACAATCGCGCGCAAAGTGCGTTCCTGCATATTAGGACCTGTTAACGGATCCTAAGAACTACCAACAACTTCGTAGTGCACGACAGTGGGTTCAAATTCGAGCAGATACCCTTCATCCTCGGGGTAATACTTAGCGGTTTCCAGGTCTTCGCCGGCAAATGCTTTAATATCCTCGAGTTTCTCCCACATCGTCATGGTAATGAAGTGCGTTGCATCGTCTTCGCGCCTCTCAAGAATCTTGACGTTGATATTCGCAAACTTCGACTGGAAGTTGAAAAGCTCGTAAAGAGCGGACCTGACATGGTGACTATGGGTAAACTGCCGCAAACTCCGAGAGCGAAAAAGGTAATCGAGTTTGCCATCCAGGAGGCGCGCGACCTCAGCCACA
>JAIVWI010000206.1:0-4472 GCA_048636595.1 Oceanospirillum sp.
TCTTGATGCCGGCCACGTCACCCGAGGATACTTCGATCAGTTCGGCTTTCCACCCACGGCGGTCCGCCCAGCGCAGGTACATACGCAGCAGCATTTCAGCCCAGTCCTGGGCCTCGGTACCCCCACTGCCAGCCTGGATATCCAGGAAGCAGGAATTTTCATCCATTTCACCGGAAAACATGCGCTGGAATTCCAGTGTTTCCACCCCGGACTGCATTTTTGCCAGGTCGGCAGAAACAGAGTCTGCGATTTCCTGGTCCTGTTCCTCTATCGCCAGTTCGAGCATCTCAGCCGCATCAGCAAGGCCGGACTCAAGTGCGTTCAGGGTATTGATGATCAATTCCAGCCGCGCGCGCTCACGCCCAAGTGCCTGGGCTTTTTCAGGGTCACTCCAGATGTCCGGGTTTTCGAGCTCCCTGCTGACCTCTTCTAAGCGGTCACGCTTCTCAGCGTAGTCAAAGGTACCCCCTGAGCGCTTCTGAACGCATCGTCAGGTCTTCAATGAGATTGGTTTGTTGATTGGTTTCCACTTATGATTATCCGGTGAATGCAAAGCGATGCATTTTACACCAAGACTCCACCCGGAGATTGTAAACCGCAACAGAATTTTTTATGTTCACTATAATGTAACTATGCCACGAATCGCAGTGGCTCAATTAGTCTTTATCACCCGAGGGATATTTCAATGAAAAAAGTTTCAACAACACTCCTCCTCAGCTTGCTCGCCAGCATGCTCTACCTGCTACCACTTAGCGCCATGGCGGAAGATGAACCCGGATCATTAGCCGAAGTGTGGCTGGTCACCGTTAAAAACGGCTACCTTGGTAACTTCCTGGAAGCCTTTAAACAACACACGGCAGTTCGTACAGAGCATGGGGACCCATGGAAATGGCAGGTCTATACAACCGTCGTGGGCGAGGACCTCAATCAGATTGCTATCCGGTATTGCTGTGTTAACTGGGCAGACGTGGACAGCTATGAACAATGGAACCGGAGCAATCCTGACGTCACCAGTCACTGGTTCGAGGTGGTTGGTCCACACGTTGAAAAACTCGAACATTACTTTCAACAAATCGATCATAAGAACAGCCATTGGAACGAAGGTGCAGATTCGAACCGGCTCTACGGCGTAACTGAATGGACCATCAAAGGTGGTAGTTCTGCAGATTTCTCAGTGGCACTTGAAAAGATGAGCCAGATCGCCATCGACCAGGGGTGGGCCAACGCCGAACGGAACTGGAGTTGGTCAGAAAGAATCGGTGGCCGCGATACACGAAGCCTGGTCATTCCCTATAAAAACTATGCTGCCATGCAACCGGGCGAGGAGTCTTTTTACGCATTCCTGGCCAAACACATGGGCTCGGAAGATGCCGCAGCAGAACTTTTCAAGAAATTCTCCGGCGCCTCCTGGGGATCATCCTACACCGTGTGGGAGCACCGGCCTGACTTGTCCATGGGCGAATAAGCGCTGCGGTCAAGTAAAACCGGGGTCAGGTTCTTGAACCTGACCCCTTTCGAACTGATACGCTTTGTAAGAATGGGCGTTAGACCATACTGATACCGCTTCGCGCTCCGGACTGGGGTCAGAGCACTTTTTCATTTCAGGCCTTGCAAAAAAACACAGGCTTTCTTTGAAAAAGTGGTCTGACCCCGGCTCTCTTAATGCTATCCTTGACACCTCTGAATCGACATCTTGAAAGGCAATAAATGTGAGTGAGCTGGAACAGTTCAGAAGCGATGTACGGGCGTGGCTTGAAGCCAATTGCCCGGAATCCATGAGGCATCCCTACCGGTCCGAGGCGGATATCTGTTGGGGCGGAAGGAACTGGAAATTCCAGTCGGATGACCAACAGGCCTGGCTCCGGCGCATGGCGGAAAAGGGCTGGACGGCGCCAAGCTGGCCGCTCCAGTACGGCGGTGGAGGCCTGGACCGCGAGCACGCAAAGATCCTCAAGCAGGAATTGAAACGCATCAATGCACGGGCGCCGCTGTACAGTTTTGGAATTTCCATGATCGGCCCCGCTTTGCTCAAATACGCCAGCGAAGAATTGAAAATGCAGCATCTGCCGCCGATTGTCCGCGGCGAAATCCGCTGGGTGCAGGGTTACAGTGAACCCAATGCCGGCTCCGACCTGGCCAGCCTGCAGGCCCGGGCAGATGACATGGGTGATCATTACATCGTCAATGGCTCCAAGATCTGGACGTCCTATGGCGACCATGGCGACTGGATGTTCGCCCTGGTCCGCACCGATCCAGAGGCGTCCAAACACCAGGGAATCAGCCTGATTCTTTTCGACATGAATACACCCGGAGTCTCAACCCGGCCGATTCTGCTGATCAGCGGTAAGTCACCTTTCACCGAAACCTTTTTCGAAAATACCCGGATGGAAAAAAACCAGGTGGTAGGCGAACCCAGCCAGGGCTGGACCATCGCCAAGTACCTGCTCACCCATGAGCGTGAAATGATCGGCGAAACAGGGAATTTACAATCCGGCGCCGAGTTGCTTTCCCGGGTCGCTGTGAAAAAGCTTGGCCTGGACAATGGCCGCCTTTCCAATCCAGTGCTGCGCACCGATATCGCACGCTTTGAGATCGACGAAGTCTGCCATCAACTGACCATGGAGCGCGCCCGTGATGAGACCAAGGCAGGCGCCAGCCTGGGTCCTGCCGCATCCATGTTCAAATACTACGGTACCGAGTTGAACAAGCGCCGCTATGAACTGCTGATGTCCATTGGCTCTCATGACGCGCTGGTCTGGGAAGGCGAGGAGAGCAATGATGGCCAGTTGCCCAGGCGGTGGCTGCGTACAAAAGGAAATTCCATTGAGGGCGGAACTTCTGAAATCCAGCTGAACATCGTGGCAAAACGCATTCTTGGCCTGCCAGGCTGAATACCCCCAATAGAAACCCGATTTGCAAAAAACCGATCGATAAAGGAATACCTGAATGGCACTGGTACTGAACGAAGAACAATTGATGCTGAAGGAGTCCGCAAAGGACTTTCTGCAACAGCGCGCTCCCGTTAGCCACCTGAGGGAACTGCGCGACAAAGATAACAATGACGACAACAAGAGGGGATATTCAAAAGAGCTGTGGACGGAAATGGCGGAAATGGGGTGGACTGCCATCCTGGTTCCGGAGCAATACGGTGGACTGGAATACGGCTACTCGGGACTGGGAATCCTGCTCGAAGAATCCGGGCGTACTCTGACACCCAGCCCCTTGTTGAGCACCTGCCTGATGGGTGTTACTGCCCTGACCCGGGGCGGCAACGCAGAGCAGTGTGAAAAATACCTGCCGGAAGTTGCAGCAGGCAATCACCTGCTGGCCCTGGCTGTAAACGAATCCAACCGGCATGCTCCTTATGCCGTCACCACCACGGCCAAGCCCAGCGGCGATGGATTTATCCTGGCGGGCAGAAAAACAGCCGTGGTCGATGGCCACAACGCCGACACTCTTATCGTAAGCGCCCGCACGCGTGGAACCGGGCAGGATTCCGATGGAATTTCCTTGTTCCTGGTGCCGGCCGGTCACCCTGGAGTGACCATCGAGAGGTATCGCGTGCTCGATACGCATTGTGCTGCCCACATTACACTGGAGAACGTTGAAGTTGGTCCGGATTCCTTGCTGGGTGAATTGCACCAGGGCGCCGCCGTACTTGACCCTGTGCTTGATGCGGGCGCCATCGGACAATCAGCGGAGCTGCTCGGCCTGGCTCAGGAGGCCTTTGAACGCACCCTGGAGTACCTGAAAGAGCGCAAGCAATTTGGCGTGCCCATCGGCAGTTTCCAGGCGCTTCAGCACCGTGCCGCGGTGATATTTGGCGATATCGAGCAGTGCAAATCCATCGTGCTCAAAGGGCTGCGCGCCCTGGACAAGGACGATGAGAATATTCCCGAACTGGCCAGCCTGGTCAAAGCGAAATTGAGTGAAACGGCGCACAATGTCGCTGCCGAGGCGATCCAGATGCATGGCGGCATCGGCATGACTGACGAATTTGATATCGGTTTCTTCCTGAAACGTTGCCAGATACTGGAAACATTCCTCGGCGACCGGTATTTTCACCTGGATCGGTTCGCGGGTCAGCGCGGTTACTGACTGAAGCCAAATACGGAGCAACCATGAACCTTGGAATGACTGACAAAGTAGCCCCCCTGGTCGAAGCCGTACGGGAATTCATCCAAACCGAAGTAATCCCCCTGGATGGCCCCTATCATGAAGAAATCGAAAAAGACGGGCGCTGGGTACTGACAGACAGGCAACTGGAAATCCTCGATCACCTCAAATCTACCGCCCGGGAACGGGGCCTGTGGAATTTCTGGCTGACCGATTCCGACCGTGGTTATGGCTTGACCACGGTTGAGTACGCTTATATTGCAGAGGAAACAGGACGATCCCACCTGGCCGCCGAGTCATTCAACTGCAGCGCACCGGACACAGGGAACATGGAAGTACTGGAGCGTTATGGCAAC
>JAIVWI010000207.1:0-4456 GCA_048636595.1 Oceanospirillum sp.
GTCCCTTGGGGCCGACCGCCCAAGTCGCGCGCAAGCACGCTCTTACATGTAAGAGGTCCCTTGGGGCCGACCGCTCAACTGCAAAAACCAGCCCAAAGTCAACGACATTTGCCCGGTTTTTTGATACTATCCGCCGACCGCGAGTTTGTAACGCTTATTTTGGCGTTTATTCCCCGGTTTTGCTTCTAAAGCGGGCCATGTGACCCAGGGCCTGTTTTGCGGCGGCGGAAAGCGGTCTTTTTGACCGTGTTTCGGCTGACAGATTGACCAGCGGAGCAACCCGGATATCGATATATTCGATGTGCCGGAGGCCCGCTGCGTGCAGTGAACTGATCAGACGCGGCGCCTGCATGCGCAGCCTGGTAGCCCAGGACGCGCTGGGAGAGATCAGGATCAGCCTGTTTTTCCTGGCTGCGGCAACCTGAAATTGAGCCGCCAGGTCCGGGTCGAGCAGGCCAGTGAGCAGAGTCTCGAGTTGCATCAGGTAACTGGCGCGCTTGAGTAAATTGTTGAGACTGGAATCGGGGTCATCGAGGACTTCGCCAACGCGTTGCGTTGTTTTACCGGACTGTGGAAGACGAGTCATACATGAAGCGTACTTCAGATACATTGCCAAATGCCACTTTTAGCTGGCTGACCGCCTTACCGGGGCGTGGCCGGACCAGAAGCGTGCTTATGTTCGCGGCTATTGTATGCTGCGGCGCCTTGTTGTTCCTGGCCGGCAGAAGCTCGGTCGGCATGCCTGAACAGCTGGAAAATGAATTCGCCGCACTCCAGTTGGAAATCCAGTTGCAACAACGGCAAATCGACCGGCTCTCGCGGGAGAACGAACAAAACGTCAATGCCCTGGCGGTACGCCTGTCGGAACTGCAAGCGGCTTCGACTCGTATGGACGCCCTGGGTGAACGGCTGGTTCAAATGGGTCAACTGACCCTTGATGAGTTCAATTTTCATGAACCCGCTCCCATGGGTGGCCCTGCTGACCCGGAAACCATCGGGGCAGCCAGCGAACCTGAATTGCGGCTTGCTATAAATTCCCTGGGCATCAAGTTGCACCGCCAGTCAAGCCAGCTGGACGCCTTGCAGTTTCTGATGATGAACCGGCAGATTGAAAATGACCTGACGCCCACAGGCTGGCCGGTCAGGAAAGGATGGATTTCTTCGCGTTACGGTGAACGTAACGATCCTTTCACCGGTGAACGGGTGCAGCACCGCGGACTGGATTTTGCCGGAACAAAGGGAAGTGACGTACTGAGCGTGGCCAGTGGCGTAGTGATTTGGGCGGCAAGCCGGAGCGGTTACGGCAATATGGTGGAAATCGACCACGGTAACGGCTACCAGACCCGCTTTGCACACAATGAAAAACTGAGTGTGGAAGTCGGCGATCATGTCACCGCAGGCCAGGTTATTGCCCTGATGGGCGATTCAGGCAGGGCATCGGCGCCGCACGTACATTTTGAAGTCCTGCAGAACGGTACCCGCATCAATCCCTCAAAATTTGTAGGGCAGCTTCGCTAGGTCTTGTTAACATTGTCAGGGTTCAGGGCCCAAATAACGCCGCATATGGCTTGCATGAACCCTTCTCAGACCCCAATTACTTTCCAGCGCATCTGTAGAAATAAAATCCCATGCTGAACAAGTTGATTACAAAAGTCATCGGCAGCCGTAATGAACGGCTGGTCAAGAAAATGTCCAGGGCCATTTCCAAAATAAATGACCTTGAACCCTCCATCTCGAGCCTCTCCGACGAGGAGATGAAAGCCAAAACAAGCGAATTACGCAACCGCCACCAGGAGGGTGAAAGCCTGGATGCGCTGCTGCCCGAGGCATTTGCCCTGGTGCGCGAAGCCTCGCAGCGTACACTCGGACTGCGTCATTACGATGTGCAGATGGTCGGTGGCATGGTGCTGCATCGTGGATTGATTGCAGAGATGAAAACGGGTGAGGGCAAGACCCTGATGTCGACCCTGGCTGTCTACCTTAACTCTCTTACCGGTCGCGGTGTGCACGTGGTGACCGTCAATGACTACCTGGCGCGAAGGGATGCGGACTGGATGCGCCCCATTTTCGAGATGCTGGACCTGGATGTGGGTGTTGTAATCCCGGGATTGACGCCGGCTGCCAAGCGGGCCGCCTACGCCTGCGATGTCGTATACGCCACCAACAATGAGCTGGGTTTTGATTACCTGCGTGACAACATGGCGTTTTCAACCGATCAGCGAGCGCAGCGTGACCTGTATTTCGCGATTGTCGATGAAGTCGACTCGATCCTGATCGATGAAGCGCGTACACCGCTGATTATCTCGGGTCCTGCGGAAGACACACCGCAACTCTATATTCAGATCAATCAGATGATCCCCTACCTGGAACAGGCAGAAGTTATTTCAGAAGTGGAGGGCGAGTATGGCCCGGGTGATTTCACCATTGATGAAAAGCAAAAGCAGGTGTTCCTGACCGAAGACGGCATGGCGCATGTTGAGGAATTGATGGTCAAGTCCGGGTTGCTGAAAACCCGGGACAGTCTTTATGACGCCAACAACCTGAACCTCGTTCACCACCTGAACGCAGGCCTGCGCGCGCATCACCTGTTCGCCAATGACGTGGACTACATCGTCAAGGATGGCGAAATCGTCATCGTCGACGAATTTACCGGCCGGACACTGGCCGGACGCCGCTGGTCCGAGGGCCTGCACCAGGCGGTGGAAGCGAAGGAAGGGGTGCCGATCCAGAAAGAAAACCAGACCCTGGCTTCCATTACCTTCCAGAATTATTTCCGCCTGTACGACAAGCTGGCCGGCATGACCGGTACAGCGGATACCGAGGCCTACGAATTCCAGTCCATCTACGGTCTTGAAGTGGTTGTTATCCCCACCGCGAAACCGATGATCCGCGATGACAAGGATGACCTGGTATTCCTGAAGATAGACGCCAAGTACCAGGCCATCATCGATGATATCAAGGACTGTCAAGAGCGCGGCCAGCCGGTGCTGGTCGGCACCACCTCGATCGAGACTTCGGAGCTCTTGTCCTCGCTGCTCAAAAAGGACAAATTCAAGCACGAGGTACTCAACGCCAAGCAACATGAGCGTGAGGCGGCCATTGTCGCCCATGCAGGTGCACCCGGCTCGGTGACCATCGCAACCAACATGGCCGGCCGTGGCACCGATATCGTTCTCGGCGGCAGCCTGGCGGCGGAACTGGAGCAACTGGAAGAGGATGCACCGGAGGAACAGAAAGAAAAGATTCGTACCGAGTGGCAAAAACGCCACGAACAGGTCATTGATTCGGGAGGCCTGCACATCATTGGCACCGAACGCCACGAGTCACGCCGCATCGATAACCAGCTGCGCGGCCGTTCAGGCCGGCAGGGTGACCCGGGTTCCTCGAGATTCTATCTCTCCCTGGAAGACAACCTGATGCGCATTTTCGCCTCGGACCGGATGTCATCGATGATGCAGCGTTTCGGTATGAAAGAAGATGAGGCGATCGAGGCCGGCATGCTGAACCGCGCGATAGAAAACGCACAGCGCAAGGTCGAAGCGCACAACTTTGACGTGCGCAAACACCTGCTGGACTACGATGACGTGGCCAACGACCAGCGCCGGGTTGTTTACTCCCAGCGCAGCGAATTGATGGAAGCCGAGGAAATTGGCGAGACCATCGTCGATATGCGGCACGACGTATTCCACGACGTAATAGACCAGTTCATTCCCCCGGGAAGCATTGACGAGCAATGGGAAGTGCCGGCACTGGAAAAAGCGCTGGAAGGCGAATTTGGCGTCCAGGTTCCGGTGAGCCAGTGGCTGTCGGCAGACGAACAGATCCATGAAGAAGTTTTACGCGAACGAATCATCGAAGCGGTGGACGTGCATTTCGCGGCCAAGGAAGAACAGACCGGCGCAGCGGTCATGCGCCATTTCGAGAAAGCATTGATGCTGAACGTCCTCGACCAGCACTGGAAAGACCACCTGGCCAGCATGGACTACCTGCGCCAGGGCATCGGCCTGCGCGGCTACGCACAAAAACAGCCCATGCAGGAATACAAGCGCGAATCCTACGAAATGTTCACCGAACTGCTGGGCAACATCAAGCAGGAAGTCATCCGGATCCTCGCCAGGGTCCAGGTCAAAGCCGAAGAAGACGTCGAAGCCGTAGAAGAACAGCGCCGCCCGGAAGCCCAAATGGAGTTCCGCCACGACGAAGCCGGCATGGCCGGGGCACAAAATCCAGACCAGACGCCCCCTCAAGGCCACGAACCTTTCATCCGCGAAGGCCGCAAAATCGGCCGAAACGAGGCCTGCCCCTGCGGCTCCGGCAGAAAATACAAACACTGCCACGGCAAACTAACCTAAGCCCCCCTGGGGCATACTGTAAGAGGTCCCTCGGGGCCGACCATTCTGTAAGAGGTCCCTTGGGGCCGATCACTCCGATAAGTCGCGCGCAAGCACGCTCTTAC
>JAIVWI010000208.1:0-4342 GCA_048636595.1 Oceanospirillum sp.
GAGGATGGCCTCGAAGTGGGCGCTGAGCCCTGAGGCCGAATCCTTCGTGCAATATGCGGGACAGGTGTGAATACCCGCAACGTTGTTGACCTATTTATTGTGCCAAACTGAGAGTCAGAATCATCCGGCTGAAAGCTTGTCCTGTGTCATGGACGCCCTCATTCTATATAAGATAAAGTAGTGTTAGCCGCTTTTTCAGGTATCCATCTGCGTGGTCACGGATACTGGTGAAAACGGTGTCGGTATCTTCTGTACTTGTGGAGGAACGGAAATGGACAAAATTCTGACACTGATGCTTGCAAGTCTGCTGGCGCTTGTTGGCATGAATGCAGTAGCTTGTGAATACATCCAGGGAGAAACGAAATACGCTGACTGGGCCAGGTGCAAATATGGCCCGGCTGGGGTGCTGGTGGTTGACCTTCCCGACAACATTGGGTGGGAACAATGCGTATTTCATGATCAAGGCTTTGGCATGTATAAACTCCTGGCTGTCACCAGGATGGTAGAGGGCAAGGAGAAACTCAGCACATTTAATCGCGCCCAACTGGGAAATCCCTGTTACTTGACAAAACAGTCATGTGAAAGGGCCCGAGAGGCCCAACAGTAAAACCCCCATCATTTTTCCTTACAGGCCCAAAGTCTGTGCGATGTGCTCGACCTGCTCTTTGGTGACGCTGTCCATGGTGGCGATTCTGCCCCAGTCACGATCGGTTTCTGACCCTATCTTGTTGGTGGCGTCTATGCCCATCTTGCCGCCCAGGCCGGGTTTGGGGCTGGCAAAATCCAGGTAGTCAATGGGGGTGTTTTCGACCAGGACGGTATCGCGTACCGGATCGGCGCGGGTGGATATGGCCCAGATCACTTCTTTCCAGTTGCGTGCATCGATGTCGTCATCAATGACGATGATGGTCTTGGTATAGGTGAACTGCCGCAGCCAGGACCAGATGCCGAACATGATCCGGCGTGCATGGCCGGGATACTGTTTGCGGATGCTGACGATGGCTACGCGGTAAGAACAGGCCTCCGGCGGCAGGTAGAAATCCACGACTTCCGGAAACTGTTCCTGCAGTAGCGGTATGAACATCTCATTCAGAGCCGAAGCCATGATCGAGGGTTCGTCCTCTCCCGGTTTGCCCATGTAGGTTGTCAGGTAGACCGGATTATCACGCTGACTGATGCGTTCCACGGTGAATACCGGGAAGTCCGCGATGGCATTGTAATAGCCGGTATGATCAGCAAAGGGGCCTTCGGTGGCCATTTCACCGGGCTGGATGTGTCCTTCCAGCACGATTTCAGCACCTTGCGGTATGGGCAGGCCGGTCAGGGCGGAATGGACGATCCTGCTCCTGCGGCCACGCAGCAGGCCGGCAAACTGGTACTCAGACAGCGTGTCCGGTATCGGTGTCACCGCGGCCAGCAAGGTTGCCGGGTCAGCGCCAATAACAACCGCAAGCGGAAACGGTTTACCTGGATGCTTCAGCTGGAATTCACGAAAATCCTGGGCGCCGCCCCGGTGGGGCAGCCAGCGCATGATCAGCTTGTTTTTGCCGATCAGCTGTTGACGGTAAATGGCCAGGTTGACCCGTGGTTTGTTGGGTCCACGTGTGATCACCATACCAAAGGTAACCAGGGGGGCAGCATCCTCAGGCCAGCAAGTCGAAATGGGCAGTGATCCAAGGTCAACATCCGGTCCCTCTGTCACATGCTCCTGCCAGGGTGCAGTGTCCTTCTTGACGGGTGTAATGTGCGCCAGCCGTGCAAAACCCGGTACTGCGTCCAGCGCCGAAGGCAGGCTGTCGGGCAGGCTGGGGTTTCTCAGGAAGGCGAATTCCCGTCCCAGTTCACGCAAATCCTGCCGGTTTTCCAGCTCCAGGGCAGCCAGCACCCTTTGTTCATTTCCAAAAAGGTTTCCCAGTACCGGCATGTCGTGGTCTTGCGGGTTTTCGAACAGCAAGGCCGGGCCGTTATTGACCAGGCTTCGATGACATAGCTCGGTGATCTGGAGAGCGGGTGATACGCTCTGGGGGACAGACTTCAACTGGCCTGCTTTTACCAGGGCGGCGGAAAACTGGCGAAGATCGCGCCAGGCTTTCCGGTTCACCTGGCGGTGGTGGTGATCAAGCAACTTGTGAAGCGTCATATTCCATTCCTGCCTGGTCAACCAGGTAGCCATTACATGCGCCCAGCGGCAGCAAACTGAGTAATTCCTCCCCCAGGGGCTCCAAATCAGCACCTTTGCGGGCGCTATCGAAAATTTCAATAATCCGCGGTGTATGCTGAAACTGCGGGCTGATTCTAAGCACATCGACTCCCAGTATTTCCAGTTCCGGTACGTGTTCCAGGACCTGGTGGGTCAGCGCCGACTGGGTCTGAATGCCATTGAGCACCAGGAATTCCTGGTCTTCCTGCGTCTTCAACATACGCCCGTCCGGATAGTCGATGCACTTGAACTGGCAATCATCCTTGGGCAGGTTGTGGGAACGCGCCGTATAACAGCGGGCCGAGTAGGCCAGTGGTAAACGGCCCAGTGCAAAGACCTCCGTTTCCACACCCTCCGGTCGCTGCGCCTGCAGATCCTTCAGTGTCTCCAGGCCCAGTTCCACCGGCAGGACCCAGCGCTTCAGCCCTTTGCCGGCGAGCAACTCCAGACTGCGGCCATTGTAAATATTGACACTGGGGCCGGTCACAAAATCCCTGCCGGCAGTGGACAGCAGCTGGATTGCCGCCACGTCATTGGCTTCCACCATGAAAGAGCTGTTACGGCAGAGTTTCTTCAACGCGCTCAGCTCTGAGGCGGCCTCGAGCAAGGTCAGGGAAGACAGAATCACTTCCTTGCCGCTTTGTTTGAGTTCCGTTCCGATGGCCAGCCAGTCGTCGAACTTTACCAGCCGCCGTTTTGAACAGATTACTTCGCCCAGGTAAACGATTTCTGCAGCACTGTTGGCGGCTTGCTCATAAAAGTCCAGGACTTGCTGGCGCTCCCAGAAATACTGAATGGGTCCAATGGATAATTTCATCATTTTCACCAATTATTGCCAGGGCCGGTGATAAGCGCCCAGGGTGGTCTGTGATCCTTCGGACACACCGGCGAGTTGTTGCATCCATTGGTCTTTCGGCCGGTAGCCTTGCGGGTCCAGCAAGCAATGATCAATTGCTGCGCGCATCACGGCGGTTACTCGCGCCACGTATGCCGGGCTGCGCTGGCGCCCTTCCACCTTGATTGCACTGACGCCGATCTCCCTGAGTTTGGGCAGGATGGATAAGGTATTGAGGCTGGTCGGTTCTTCAAGGGCATAAAAAGTGTGTTCACCCACCTGGAAGCGGCCTTTGCACAAGGTAGGGTACCCCGCCTTTTCACCTTCACCGTAGTGATCGATCAACACACCATTGAGCCGGGTATTGGTGCCGTCTTCCACCTCTTCCCAACGAACATGTGATGCAGGCGAACAGGCGCCATAGGTATTGGGTGACCTGCCGGTGGCGTAACTGGACAGCAGGCAGCGGCCCTCCACCATCACGCACAGGCTGCCAAAACCAAAAACCTCCACGGGAACAGGGGAATCCGTAATCACTTGTGCTACCTGGTTAACCGACAATACCCGGGGCAGGACCACGCGCCGGATACCAAAGTTCTGGTGATAGAAAGCGATGCCCTCGCTACTGGTCACCGATGCCTGGACTGACAAATGCAGGCGCAGATCCGGCCAGCGCTCACTGGCATAGTCCAGCACGCCCATGTCGGCCAAAATCAGTGCATCGACACCGTAAGCCGCCGCCTGGTCTACGGCTGACTGCCAGCGATCGAACCCCCTGGGCTGAGGAAAGGTATTGATCGCCACGAAAATCTTCCGGCCCCTGTCCTGGGCATAGCAGACGGCCTTTTCGAAAGTGCGTTCGGTAAAGTTCAGCCCGGCAAAATGACGCGCATTGGTTTCGTCTTTAAAGCCGACATAGACGGCGTCAGCGCCGTTATCGACAGCGGCTTTCAGTGAAGGCAGGTTCCCCGCAGGGCACACAAGTTCCATACTTGCTCCATTTGAACCTGCATTTGCAGGTTAGTGGGCTCACATTCTAGATACAGAATTCGCAGCCGTATTGACCGGAATCAACACATTGCCGGAATCGGGAAATATACTTGTCAGGGTCTGTAAATAAATCCCGGTGCCCTGAATTGAGCCAAACCATGCTGCCAATCCCTGAATTTATCCGTCCAATCGCCAAAAAACTAATTGGAGTTCCGGGGCGTTTGGTCCCCTATGCGGCCCAGAAACCGGTGCTTTCCATGGTCCTGAACGAGGCTTTTCGGGAGCCCATTCGACACGGTGCACTGCATTTTCTGGCG
>JAIVWI010000209.1:0-4303 GCA_048636595.1 Oceanospirillum sp.
GCTCGGGCCCATTATGGCCATTTACCAGGCGAGATTCCTCAAGTATTTACACGATCGCGGTATTGCCGATACCTCTGATCGCAAAGTCTGGTGCTTCCTCGGTGACGGCGAGACCGATGAGCCGGAATCGCTGGGAGCCATTTCCCTGGCCGGCAGGGAGAAACTGGACAACCTGATTTTCGTGATCAACTGTAATCTCCAACGGCTCGATGGCCCGGTCCGTGGCAACGGCAAGATCATCCAGGAGTTGGAAAGTGTGTTTCGGGGCGCCGGCTGGAATGTACTCAAGGTAATCTGGGGATCCTACTGGGACAAACTGTTCGCCAAAGATAAAAACGGTCTGCTGCGCAAACGCATGGAGGAGGCCGTGGACGGGGAATATCAAAATTACAAGGCCAAGGGCGGCGCGTATACACGTGAGCATTTTTTCGGCAAGTATCCGGAACTGCTGGAAATGGTGGCCAGGATGACCGACCAGGATATCTGGCGCCTGAATCGTGGCGGCCATGATCCACACAAAATGTATGCGGCTTACCATGAGGCAGTGGGCTACGAGAATCAGCCCACGGTAATTCTGGCCAAGACGGTGAAGGGTTATGGCATGGGGGAGGCGGGTGAAGCCCAGAATATCACCCATCAGCAGAAAAAAATGGACATCGAATCGATCCGCGTGTTTCGGGACCGCTTTGGTTTGCCGATTGCGGATGAGGATCTGGAAGATGTGCCTTACTATCATCCAGGTCCTGACAGCGAGGAAGTCAAGTACGTGCTGGAGCGCCGCAAAGAACTTGGAGGCCCACTCCCCCGGCGGCGCTCCAACGAAGGGCCGCTGGAAATACCTGGTATTGAGATCTTCGAACCCTTACTCAAGGCCAGCGGTGACCGGGAAATCAGCACGACGATGTCGTTTGTCCGTGCACTTGCCATCCTGCTGCGGGACAAAAACATTGCTGAGCGTATCGTGCCCATCGTAGCGGACGAGGCCCGAACTTTTGGCATGGAGGGCATGTTCCGCCAGTTGGGTATTTATTCTTCGGTGGGGCAGCTTTATACCCCGGTGGATTCAGACCAGTTAATGTTTTACAAAGAGGACAAAAAAGGCCAGATACTGCAGGAAGGCCTCACCGAGGCTGGCGCCATGTCTTCATGGATCGCTGCAGCCACCAGTTACTCCAGCAACGGTGTCGCCGTGATACCGTTTTATGCGTTCTATTCCATGTTCGGATTCCAGCGTACCGGTGACCTGGCCTGGGCTGCCGGCGACATGCGGGCCAGGGGTTTCCTGATCGGGGGAACCGCGGGGCGCACCACGCTCAATGGCGAAGGTTTGCAACACGAAGACGGCAACAGTCACATGATGGCGGGTATGGTGCCGAACTGTGTTGCATACGACCCGGCGTTCAGTTACGAACTGGCCGTGATCATCCAGGATGGCCTGAGGCGTATGTACCAGGAGCAGGAGGATATTTATTACTACATCACGGTGATGAACGAAAACTACACCCATCCGGAGATGCCCGAGGGCGCTGAGGAAGGCATTCGTAATGGCATGTATCTTTTCAGGCAGGGACCGGATGGTGGCCGCAAGGTCCAGTTGGTGGGTTCAGGTGCGATTTTGCGTGAAGTGATCGCGGCAGCCAACATCCTTGAGCAGGATTTCGGCGTTGTCTCGGATATCTGGAGCGCGACCAGTTTCACGCAATTGCGCCGCGATGGCGTGGATTGCACTCGCTGGAACCGGCTAAACCCGGAAAAAGAACCCAGGATCCCCTGGATAACAGCCTGCCTGCATGAGCGGCAGGGCCCGGTAGTGGCGGCTTCAGACTATGTCCGGGCTTTCGCGGACCAGGTTCGTGGTTTTCTGCCGCAGGATGATTACATCGTGCTCGGCACGGATGGCTTCGGCCGGTCCGACACTCGCGAAAAACTGCGCCGTTTCTTTGAAGTGGATCGTCAAAATGTCGCCTATGCGGCTCTTTATGTCTTGTATCGACAGGGGCTGATCAGCCAGGGTGAACTGTTGTCCGCCCGCTCGAAACTGGGTATCGATCCCGACAAGATAAACCCGGTGGAATTGTAATGCGGGTTAATGCGGGTTTGATCAAAAACGGAGCTGAATGTGAGTAATACGATTGAAATCAGGGTGCCGGATATCGGCGATTTCTCAGACATCCCGGTGATCGAAATCCTGGTATCGGCGGGTGATCAGGTCAAGAAGGAAGATTCACTGGTCACCCTGGAAAGTGACAAGGCCACCATGGAAATACCATCCCCGGCTGCCGGTGTGATCCGTGAAATGAAACTCAAACTCGATGACACAGTATCCGAGGGAGACATCGTCGCGGTACTGGAGGTGTCCGATGAAGTAGAGAAAACCGGGGACCAGGATAAGCAGGCAGAGAAAGCTGAACAGCCAGCCCCGGCGCCAGCCAGCGAGCCCACAACGGAACAGCCTGCCAGCGCAGCAAGGCCGGAAACGCCGGCGCAAGTGATCTCAGATGCTCCGGCGACAGATCCATCCAGCGTACCTTACGCCAGCCCGGCCATCCGGCGGTTTGCCCGCGAATTGGGAGTTGACCTGGTATCGGTCACAGGAAGTGGCAACAAGGGACGCATCATCAGGGAAGATGTTTCGGCTTTTGTGAAAGCTGTGATGAGCAGCGGTGCGAGTGCCGGACCTGCGGGGTCCGGAGGGCTTGCTTTTGATTTTCCCAAGTTACCGGAAGTTGACTACAGCCGGTACGGCGAGTTCGAAAGAAAGCCACTTTCCCGCATCAAGAAGCTTACCGCCGGACACCTGCACCGCAATTGGGTGAGCATTCCTCACGTCACCCAGCATGACGAGGCGGATATCACGGATATGGAAGCCTTTCGCAAGGCCAACACCGAGGACGCCATTGCCCAGGGATTCAAACTGACGCCGGTGGTATTCCTGATCAAGGCCAGCGTTGCCGCATTGAAGAAATTCCCCCAGTTCAATGCCTCTCTCGACAGCGATGGCGAAACCCTGGTCCTCAAGAAGTATTTCAATATTGGAATCGCGGTGGACACTCCGGACGGCCTGGTCGTGCCGGTGATCCACAATTGCGAACGCAAGGGCATCATGGAACTCGCGGCGGAGCTGGCGGAAGTCAGTGGCAGGGCCAGGGAGAACAAGCTCAAACCGCAGGACATCCAGGGCGGTTGTTTTTCCATTTCCAGCCTGGGCGGTATTGGCGGAACCGCCTTTACCCCGATCATTAACGCGCCCGAAGTCGCCGTACTGGGTGTTTCCCGGTCCCGGATGACGCCCATGTGGAATGGCAGTGAATTCAAACCGAGGTTGATGTTACCCCTGTCGCTTTCCTACGATCACCGGGTCATCGATGGCGCCGAAGCAGCGCATTTTACCCGCTTCCTGGCCAGCCGCCTGGAAGACCTGAGAAGGTTGACGCTTTAAAAACATTGCATTGATTGCCGCCTTGTCAGGTATTTATCATGACCCTGATCAGGAAAAACAGGTTCTGATTTGGTCTTGAGGCCGGGAAGGGTTATATTTAGGAAATGCCAACCGGACCGCAAGGTACCGGAACGATAACCTGCATCGGGGAATTTTATGTCTCAGCCTGTTCAGTTTTCCTTCCGTAAGCTCTTTGTTCAAGTTCTCCTGCTCTCCTTCATTGTTGTTTCAGTCCAGCCGGCCTGGGCCGAAGATTTCACTTTTTCGGGCTTGAGTGGCACCGTCACGGTTACTGAAGACCAGTATGGAATACCCACAATCACGGGTGATTCTGAACTGGACGTTGCCTTTGTGCAGGGTTACATCCATGCCCGCGATCGTTTCTTCCAGATGGACTATTTCCGCAAGTTGTCCGCCGGACGCCTGGCCGAACTGCTTGGCAGTCCGGCACTACCGTCGGATGTTCAGCTGCGTACTCTGGGGCTGGGCCGGGCGGCGCTGGCCAGTTGGCAGGCAACGGATGCAGAGGTCAAGGGCTGGCTGCAGTCTTACGCCAACGGCGTGAATTCCTGGCTGGCCAGCAACCCGCTCCCGCCGGAATACCTTGGGCTTGAACTTACCAAAGTGGAACCATGGAGCCCGGTGGACACCGTTTCCTATGTGAAGCTCATAGCCTTGGGCCTTTCTTTCGACCTGGGTGATATCGACAACACGATCAAGCTTCTCACATACCAGGGCTTTGGAGCGGCTCTCGGCTTTGATGGAACAGCGCTGTTTTCCGAAGACACGCACCGCACTCAGCCGTCGGATGGCCGAATTACAGTACCGGGATTCCTGGGCAGCATCGGAGGAGTCGGCCAGGCT
>JAIVWI010000210.1:0-4294 GCA_048636595.1 Oceanospirillum sp.
GGCCGTCTTCCAGCACAGCGATATTTTCGGCCTCCAGGTAATGGCTGCTCGATGAGACGGGCACAACCGCCCAGATCGCCGCGCGACGAATCGCCTCGCGGAACTGTTGTTCGGGATCGAGCAGGTCCAACGCCGACGCTCCGGAGGGTCGCGGGGCCGTGAGCAGTCCGGACTATGATCCAGCCCCCGCTTGCCGCAGCGCACTATATCCTACGCTCGGAACGCCGTTCAACACGAGGCGGTGCGAAGCTCGTGGACGCCCGGGTGATCGCCGTGACGAGCGGCGAGCACGTGGAGGCCGGCCGAGAGGCCGACACGCCGCAGCATGAACGCCGCCGCGAGCGGGGTCACGAAAGCCCCGATCCCGAAATAGAAGCACGCGAGGTTCACGGCGTAGGCCGGCGTGCCACCAAACGCAATGGGGGACAGAGGGTTGACCACGTTGATCAGCGCCGACCAGCCGGCGCTCAAGAGCAGCACCCCCAGCAGCGCGGGTCGGTAGGTGCTCGAGCGCGCCAGCACGATCAGACTGGCGGCCATCAGAAGCGAGCCGCCGATCAGCACCGGCTGTCCCGTCGATTTGAATATTTCCGGCAACGTGGCGTGACCCGGACCAAACGCACGTGTTGCGCCCTTGCGATGAACGTAAACCGTTTTTCGCTGCCCATCGATTTTGTGAAATTCGGGCTTGCAGGTATTGTGTGATACGTCGAACAACAGGGGCATATTCAGGTCCGGCCAGAAGCGCCGGAACACCTCGCGCGTCAGGTGGCCGATGATTTGCCTGTTCGCCAGTGCACAGTTGATGGCGGAGCGCATGGCGCCGATATAGCGTTTCCCGGTCTCTGATTGAATCGGCGCGCAGGCTAATTCGCGGTCGGGGAGAGAGATACCGTAGTCCGCGGCCGTGACGGCCATTTCACGCAGGAATTCGGTGCCTATCTGGTGCCCGAGGCCGCGTGAGCCGCAATGGATTGTGACCACGCACTCTCCCTCGACCAGTCCAAACACACGAGCCGTGTCCGGATCGAATAATTCAGCAACTTCCTGAATTTCGAGGTAATGGTTGCCGGAGCCCAAAGTACCCATCTCCCGTTGCTGGCGTTCCCGGGCTCTGAAGGACACCTGCTCGGGAACGGCATTCTCCGCACAGCCCTGATCCTCGATGAATTCCAGGTCTCTGGACTCTCCATAGCCCTCTTTCAATGCCCAGGCCGCACCGCCTGCGAGCATGGCATCCATTTGGTTTTTACCCAGACTGATGTCGCCCTGCGATCCGAGCCCTACGGGGATGTGCTTAAACAAGGCATCGGCAAGTTCTTTTTGGAAATGTTTGATATCAGAGCGCCGCAGTCCGGTCAGGTGTGTGCGGACACCGCAGGAGATGTCGAAGCCCACGCCTCCGGCGGAAATGACACCGCCGAGTTCCGGATCGAAAGCCGCAACGCCACCGATGGGGAATCCGTATCCCCAGTGTGCATCCGGCATGGCGTAGGCGGCGCGTACGATTCCTGGAAGGGTGGCAACGTTGACGATTTGCTCACGGACTTTTTCGTCCATCGCGCGGATCAGTTGTTCCTGACCGTAAATGATCGCGGGCACACGCATCGCCCCGGATGGCTCTATGCGCCATTCGATTTCTGAGACTTTGGTAAATGTATTGGTGTCCATTATCGCCTTGAAGGAGTACTAGACATCCACGATGCATTGAGCATGCCAAATGCCATCCGGCGACTGCGCTACCTCCAGTTCACTGAGAGTGGCGCCCTTCACCTCGGAAGCTGGCCGGTGCCGTGACACGCTGATTTTCTCCCCGTGAGCCTGCCCGTGCAAGACCTCGCCTTCGATGCTCACATGAAACTCACAGAACAGCATCCTGCGTATGGACATTTCGTAAACGATCGCGTTGAGCCAGTCCACCAGCAGCAGTTCGACATTCGGCGCCTCGCAGCGGACCTTGACGATTTCTTCCGGTCTTATGGATTCAAGATCAGCGATCGCGGCGGTCAAAGCCAGGGCTGCTTGCTCAAAGGATGCCGCCACCGTCGAACCAAAGCCGCGCACACCGATGTCGGCGATATGGGGAAAATGCTCCCAACCGGTTCCCGGCCGCTCACTTGTAGCTGAATAAGGCATATCAAATAAAAAAGCCCGCGGTCCGACATACGAGGTCTTACCCTCAGCCGCCCATGACCGCGGACCCGCTTTGACAGATCATCATGAAATACGTTCTCACTTCCTTTCGCTCCAGATCGCGATTCCTGAGCGAAGCTAGCAGAGCACATTCCACTCCTCGTCTAGCACTTTATATCATTTCGAACCCCAGTCGAAAAGTAAATGACCTGGATCAATTAAAGCAGCCTCCGAATCGCAATTAATGCAATAATCCTTGAAAAATTGCTTGCGATCGAAAACGCTATCTATACTCTGGCTTCTAAAGAGTTGTGGGGGCGACTAGACGTCGCGAGCTTGTTTAATTTGCCGTCGGAGCATTCCACACATGAATGGCAACTCACTGCTATGGGTCTGTGTTTTTAGCCTGGTTTGGTGTATGACACTTACAGCTTCAACTGATCAACCAGACGCAACTGAAATTGCAAATCGGGCCATCGATCTGCAGGGTCATCGTGGTGCGCGCGGCCTGTTGCCGGAAAATACGATCCCGGCTTTTCTGCGCGCTCTGGATCTCGGCGTCACTACGCTGGAAATGGACGTTGCCATCAACGCCGAGGGCCACGTGGTGCTGTCTCATGAACCGTGGATCTCGGCGAAAATCTGCTCGCATCCCGATGGCCGCAACGTCACTGAGGACGAGGAAAGACGCCTCAGGATTTACGAGATGAGTGATGAGGAGGTAGCCGGGTTTGACTGTGGCAGTCGCGGCCACCCCGACTTCCCCCGCCAACAGGCCATGCCGGTATCAAAACCCTTGCTGGGTGACGTGTTACAGGCCGTTGCAACACATTCGTCGGCATCCGCACGAGCACTGGTTCGGTTCAATATCGAAATCAAATCCCGCCCCGAAGGCGACCGGGTCTTTCACCCCGAAGTCAGGGAATATGCAAATATCCTGTACAAGGTATTGCAGGAATACAACATCATCGAGCGGACTACGGTGCAGTCATTCGACCCCCGGGCGCTCGAAGCCATGCACAGCATAGACCCGCAGGTTTCCACCTCCTTGATAATCAGCAACTCACATGGAATTAGAGAAAATCTCGCCCAACTGAGCTTTGTGCCGGATATTTACAGCCCCGATTACAAACTTGTAGACGAAGAGTTGATCCGCGCCGCACACGCACGGAACATCCAGGTGGTTCCGTGGACCGTCAACGACGCTGACACCATGCGGAAAATGCTGGCCTGGGGTGTTGACGGCCTGATCACGGACTATCCTGACCTCGCCGTTGAGGTGATCTCAGAGTGAGAGACACACTGTAAGCTTGGCTTATGATCGGCTTTCTGAAACCCCCACGCCACCGCTCGCAACTGCCTGATGAGCGGATCGACGCCTCTTACACCCGCCTCAGGTGGCAGGTTTACAGCGGTATTTTTGTCGGTTATGCAGGTTATTACCTGGTCAGGAAAAATTTTTCCCTGGCCATGCCTCACCTGATTGAAGAAGGCTACTCAAGGACAGAACTCGGTTTTGCCTTGTCGGGCGTTGCCATTGCCTATGGTCTTTCCAAATTCATCATGGGCAGCGTTTCCGACCGCAGTAACGCACGCAATTTCATGACTGCAGGTCTTGTCATGAGCTCGCTGGTCATGATTACCATGGGATTGCTGCCGGCGGCAACCGCTTCGGTGAGCGCGATGTTCCTGCTGCTGCTGGCCAACGGCTGGTTCCAGGGCATGGGCTGGCCGCCCAGTGGCCGCACCATGGTGCACTGGTTTTCAGTCAGCGAGCGGGGCACAAAGATGGCTTTTTGGAACGTTGCCCACAACGTGGGCGGTGGGCTGGTCGGGCCGCTCGCCATTCTGGCCATGGCGATATTTGCCGACTGGCATGCAATACTGTATTTGCACGGCTTTTTGGCACTGCTCATTGCGCTATTTATCTGGCTAACCGTGCGCGACACACCGCAATCCCAGGGGCTGCCCCCCATTGAAGCATACAAAAATGACTACCCCCGGACATTTGAATACCTCGAGGCGCACGAGAGGGAATTCTCAGCCCGCGAAATATTTTTCCGGTATGTGCTGAACAACAGGCTGTTGTGGACCATCGCTGCAGCCAATGCCTTTGTTTACCTGATCCGTTACGGGGTGCTGGACTGGGCGCCCACCTACC
>JAIVWI010000211.1:0-4278 GCA_048636595.1 Oceanospirillum sp.
AGGCAGGCCAGGCCCAATCTTCCATCAAGTTCGCTGAATCGCTACAACAATCTGTCCGCCCTACTTCAGCAACGGTTGTCCTTGCCCGTTTCCATGGACATTTCCCGTGCGGCGAAACTCAGCAGCTCAATTGACAGTTATGATCCCCACGCGGCGCTTGCAGTGATCAAATCCCTGGATTATGTCACCTCGGGAGAACTGGAGGTCCGTGCAGACCACCCCGGGGATGAGCAGCACTTAACGGGATGGCTGGATCTTGCACTGGTCATCAGGCAGAACCTGGTTGTGCCCGACCAGGTAAACCAGGCAATGGCCGCTTGGAAAGCGCGCCATCCCGATCACCCTCTGTCTGAGAACGAGGCGCTGGACCTCTGGCTGAGGTATCGGCAGCAATTCACACCGCCACGTAAACTTGCTGTCCTGCTGCCCGGGTCAGGACGGCTCAGCGCAGCCGGTACAGCGGTCCGGGATGGCCTGATGAGCGCTTTCCTTGAGAATCCCGGCAGCACCGAGATTCTTTTCTTTGCCACCGGCGATGAACCGGAATCAGCTATCTCCGCCTATTTCAGCGCGATGGACGCCGGGGTCGACTGGATCATCGGGCCGCTGCAAAAATCATCCATTGAGGCCATGCTCAAGCTCGCAGGCCTCGCAACACCGATCCTGGCGCTCAATGAATTTCCACCTTCGTTCGTAGCCCCTCCCGGTCTGTCCGGCCAGATATTCGGCATATCACTTTCGCAGGAGAAAGAGGCTGCGTCAGTAGCGGAGCATGCGGTCAGGTCTGGCTTCGAGCGTGCGGTTGTGCTGGCGCCGGAAAGCGCCTGGGGTGAGAGGATGGCGCTCGCCTTCCAGGGAGAATTCCTACAGGAAAACAGGGAATTGATAGCTGCGGTCCGTTACGCAGAGTCGGATAATGACCACAGCCCGGTCATCGAGCGGATGTTGAAGATCGATGAGAGTAAGGCCCGCAAAAACCGCCTGGAGAATACGCTGCAAATGCCACTGGAATTCGAAGCCGTGAGAAGAAATGACATTGACATGATCTTCCTGGCGGCCAACCCCACCCAGGCAAAGCTGATCCGGCCGCAGCTCCGGTTCTTTGATGCAGGGGACATTCCCGTTTATACGACCGGCCGTGTATATTCCGGTCAGCCCAATCCGGTCCGGAACCGGGACCTTAACGGCATCCGTTTCCCCATTACCCCCTGGCAGCTGGAGCATCCCAACCCGGGCGATATACCTGAGCTGGAAAGTATCCGTGGTGGAAATCTCGCTACGCTTTATTCCATTGGCTATGACGCCTGGAAGCTGCTGCCCTGGCTTGAACTGATCAGGAGAGATCCGGATTTCAGATTCCCGGGACAGTCGGGCGTGTACCGGGCAGGAAGCAATGGAAACCTGCGGCGCGAGCCGGCCTGGGCAGTATTCAGCCGGGGACGTCCTGTGCCCCTGGTCGTCCTGCCCGTGGAAAACCAGGAGACTGGCGGATTTGTCGAAGCCGGCAATTGAATGAACCGCCGGCGTGAATGAACAACCGGCGCTTACAGGGTGGTCAATGGGAAAAGAAGGCCGAGTCTTTTTTGCACAAGCGTGGTCTCAGGACGTTGGAGCGGAACTACAACAGCCGCTTTGGTGAAATTGACCTGATCATGATGGACGGGCAAACACTGGTTTTTACCGAAGTCCGGTACCGGCGTGACAGCGCGCATGGCAGCGGGGCGGAAAGTGTGACTTTCACCAAGCAGAAACGCATCACGCGCGCAGCACAGCGATTCCTCCAGCATCATCAGCACCACGCTTCCCTGGCCTGCCGTTTTGATGTGGTTTCGATCGGAACCGAGGAAGGCCGGGTGCTGTTTAACTGGATCCGTAATGCCTTCGATGCCGTTTGAATTCCAGAGCCGGGGTCAGCCCACTTGCTGTAAGAGCGTCCTTGGGCGCGACCGACTTTTCGGCCGCAAGCGACCTCCTACAGAAGAGACCGACTTTTCGGCCGCAAGCGACCTCTTACAGTAGTGATCGGCCGCAAGCGACCTCTTACAGAAGTGCGAGGATGGCCATGGCGTAGAGGGCGGCGATGATGTCGTCGACCATGATGCCCAGGCCGCCTTTGAAGAACTTCTCGGACTGGCGGATGGGCCAGGGTTTTAAAATATCGAATAATCGAAACAGCACAAAAGCGGCCAGCCACCAGGTCCACTGGACGGGCAGGAAAGCGACGGTCAGCCAGTAAGCAACCATCTCGTCCCAGACAATGCCGCCCGGGTCGTGCCTCCCCAGCCGGCTTGCCGTGATTCCACAGACGTAAATCCCCAGCAGAAACAGCACAAGAAGCACCGGCCAGTAAACGATCGAAGGCAGGGATTTAAGCAGGATTGCAAATGGAATGGCTGCGATTGTGCCCATGGTTCCCGGCGCGTATCGCGCAAGGCCGGATCCAAAACCAAAGGCCAGCAAGCCCTGGGGGGTGCCGAGCGCAACCCGGCGGAGCTCCCTGTCCTGCTCCAACAGTGATTTCACTTGGTGCCTGCCCTATTGATATTGTCTGGGAAATGGTCGTATCCACGTCCCGGGGGCACAAACACGGTACCATCGGCCATTGTGCAAACCAGCTCACCCGAATCGTTGATTCTACCGATGACGGTCAGCGGGCAAGCGCATTCTTCAGCAATTCCGTCCAGTTCTTCGCGCCGGTTCCCGGGGACGGTAAAACACAGTTCGTAGTCGTCGCCACCGGAAGTCTGCAACTGCCGCCGTTGCTCCACGGGAAGCCCGGCCAGGATGGCGGAACCGGGAAGGAGATCAACATCGATTTCAGCGCCGGCAGCCGATGCCTCCAGGATATGGCCCAGATCGGCAACCAGCCCGTCCGAGATGTCGATACAGGAGGTAGCCAGCCCCCGGAGCTGCCGCCCGAGCTGCAGGCGGGGTTCAGGGCGTTCAAGCGCAGCACGGCCTTCGGGGCCTGGCTCGCCACCAGCCTTTAGAATTTCAAGGGCATGGGCCGCTTCACCCAGTTGGCCTGAAACCACGACCAGTTCCCCATTCCGGGCCCCGTCACGGGTCAGCGCCATGCCGGGTTCGACCAGCCCGATTGCGGTGATGGTGATGCTGAGAGGCCCCGAAGTAGTATCGCCACCGGCCAGCACAATGCCAGCCGACCTGGCCAGCTCTCCCATACCGCGGGCAAAGGAATCAAGCCAGGAAAGATCAGGCGCAGGCAAAGTCAGTGCGAGGAAAAACCAGGCGGGCTGAGCCCCCATGGATGCGAGGTCGCTCAGGTTCACGGCCAAAGCCTTGTGGCCCAGGCTTTGCGCATCTGTTGTAGTGAGAAAATGAACACCTTCCACCAGGGTGTCGGTCGTCACCACGACCTGCCTGTCTTGCGGAATATCCAGCACGGCGCAATCATCGCCAATCCCGACTACACAGGCGGATGGATCACTCCCACCGGCGCCATTGATGCGTTCATGCAGTTGCCTGATCAGGTCAAACTCTGACATAAACTGAGGAGACCTCGGGCTAGCCCTTGCCGGTCGCTGCTACTTCGTCCGCGCGCAATTTCCTGGCCGCCTTGTCCAATACCGCGTTGACGTAGGTATGTCCCTGCTCCGAACCGAAACGGCGGGCCAGGTCCACGGACTCATCAAGCACGACGCGGTAAGGCATTTCCGGGCAATCCAGCAGTTCCCAGGCGCCGATCAGGAGCACCACACGCTCCATCACGTCCACCTGTTCCATCGGCCGGTCCAGGAACGGCTCGAGCGCATCGATCAGCCGCTCTTTACCATTGATCACACCCCGTAGCAGATTTTCGAAATGCTCCACGTCGACCTGGCTCAGGTCCTGTACTTCCCGGAACTGGCGAAGAATTTCATCGGCTTCCTGGTGGGTGATTTGCCATTGGTAAATGGCCTGTAAAGCACGGCGTCGCGCTCGTTTCCGTGGCTCGAAACGGTCAGTTTTGCTCATCATCACGGGAGTCGTCACGGGGGTCTTGCAGATGGTTCTCAACTGACCTCATGGTTTCGGCCATTTCAATGGCCGCCATGGCCACGTCAAAACCCTTGTTGCCCTCGCCGGCGCCGGCCCGTTCAAGGGCCTGTTCCACCGTATCGGTGGTAAGTACTCCAAAAGTGACCGGCAACCCGTTATCCAGCGCCACGCGGGCAAGACCGCGTGCACATTCTCCGGCGACGTAATCAAAATGAGGCGTACCGCCCCGGATCACCGCTCCCAGCGCAATCACTGCATCAAAGCGACCCGATGAGGCCA
>JAIVWI010000212.1:0-4237 GCA_048636595.1 Oceanospirillum sp.
ACGATGAACTGAAAAGGTCCTTGTAACGGTGACAGCCATGATCCCCTGTGGAACCGGATTCGCCCCGGGACTATAGCTTCGGCATTTTCCATGGCGACTGCGAGTGCGGGGGCACTGATCTCGGTGGCATGCACCTCGCACAGTATTCTTTCACTGGCAATCGCAATGGCGATGGCCCCGCTGCCGGTGCCCAGGTCGACGACCCGCCACTGCGCATCATCCGGGATACGAGCCAGGGCCGCTTCCACCAGTAACTCGGTTTCCGGCCGGGGTATCAGCACATCCGGTGTTACTTTCAGCGGCAGCGACCAGAATTCGCGCTGTCCCGTGAGGTAGGCAATGGGTTCGCCCTGCTGGCGCCGTTCAAGCAGATGCAGGAACTCATCAAGCTTTTCTGCCGGTACATCTGTGCTCGAATTTGCGTATAGCCAGGCTCTGGAACAGGACAGCACGTGGCCGAGCAGGACTTCAGTATCCAGCCGGGCTGTTGGCGAGTTTTCCAGTGTCTGCCGGGCTGTAGTCAGGAGTTGTTTGATGTTCATGGTGAATTTTGGGCGGGCATCATGCCAGGGCTAATGGTCGGCCCCAAGGGACCTCTTACAGTTCTACAGGAGCCTTCTGCCGAACTGTAAGAGGTCCCTTGGGGCCGAATTGTAAGAGCCCGCTTGCGGGCGAACGATCTTTGGCATCAACGGCCCTCGCCGGCCTGCTGTGGCCCCCCACGTCTCCAGCGCCCGGGTATGACATGCTCCCAGGCCTCGCCCGACCAGACCTTGAAGTCATCCAGCATCAGGTAAAGGATTGGAATCAGGAACAGGGTGATCACCGTGGCAAACAGGATGCCGAAAGCCAGGGATACCGCCATGGGAATCACCAGTTGCGCCTGCAGGCTGGATTCCAGCACGATGGGAATCAGGCCGAAGAAGGTGGTCAGCGAGGTCAGTACAATCGCCCGGAACCGCTTGCTGGCCGCATCCCGGATCGCCTGGACCAGGGGAATGCCGAGGCGTTGCTCGCGGTTGATGAAATCGACCAGGATCAGGCTGTCGTTCACCACCACGCCGGCCAGGGCGATGATGCCGAAAAAGCTCATCATGCTGACCTGGATGCCGATGATCCAGTGTCCCACCAGCGCGCCAATGGCCCCGAAGGGAATGACCGCCATGATGATCAGCGGTTGCACGTATGATTTCAGAGGGATGGCCATCAGCGCGTAAATCAGGAACAGGGCCAGTAATGCGCCCATGATCAGGTCATGTTGCACTTCCTGTGCCGCCTGGCTGGAACCGCTGAGCTTGTAGCTCACACCGGGGAACTGCGCCATGACCTGCGGTAACTCAATTTCAAGGATATCCGCCGTAATTTTGTCCGGTTCGGCCATTTCCTTGTCCACTTCGGCACTTACCTGAACGGCGCGTTGGCGGTCAAATCGCTGGATTCGCAGCGGTGCTTCGCCCAGTTCGACCTCCGCTACCGCATGGAACGGCACACGCCCGCCATCCGGGGTGCGGATGCGCATGTTGTCCAGGTAACCCACCGAATCGCGTTCATCACGCGGGAAGCGCACCATCACCTTGACTTCGTCCTGGCCACGTTGCACGCGTTGCACTTCTTCACCATAAAAGCCGGCGCGTACCTGGCGCGCCAGGTCGGCCAGGGTCAGGCGCAGTGACTCGGCCTCCGGCTTGATATTCAGCTTGATTTCGGCCGTGCCGCGTTCAAAGGAGTTGCGTACATCGTAGATACCGTCGTACCGGCGTATGCGCCGTTCCAGTTCCGCCGCCGCCCGGGCCACCTGATCGATGTTGCTGCCGGTCAGCGTAAGCGAGATGGCCGCGCCGCGTCCGTGGCCGCGGGCGGCGGAAAAGCCCAGCGTTTTGACTCCGGTGATTTCGCCAACTTCCTCACGCCAACGTCGCAGTACTTCCTGGCCGTCGATAATGGCCACTTCGTCCTTGACCAGTTCCGCAATGATGACGCCGCTGGTGTCACCTGTTGCGAAGGACACCACGTTGGTGACCACCGCACCGGACTTCATACCCTCATCTTCGCTGAGCTTGTAATCCACTTCCCACAGGCCTTCCTGGACTCGCCGCAGAGCCCTGTGCGTGCTTGCTGGAGGCGTACCTTCGTTCATTTCAATCGACACCCGGAGAAAATCGGCGGCAATGTCAGGGAAAAACACGAAACGCAGCAGACCGCCCAGCAGCAGTCCAACGGACAGGATCAGTGCGGAGATGAAAATGGACAGGGTCAGATAACGCCGTTTCATTGCCTTTTCGAGCAGCGGAGCATAGAAGTCATCGACGAAGTGATGCAGTCCTTCGCTGAAAAAGCGCTGGAAGCGGATCAAGACATTGTGTGTTTCTTTCTCGTAATGCTTAACCTTCATATGCACCAGGTGAGCGGGCAGGATCAGCTTGGATTCCACCAGCGAAAACACCAGGCAAAGTACGACTACCCAGCCGACGGCTTCGAAGAACTGACCGGTAACACCAGTGACCATCAGGATGGGCACAAAAGCGGCGATCGTCGTTAACACGCCAAACGTAGCCGGTACAGCTACCTTCATTACACCTTCGACGATGACGTCCGTCGAGTGGCCCTTGGCGCGCATGTTGGTGTATGCACTTTCCCCGATCACGATGGCGTCGTCCACCACGATGCCCAGCACCAGGATGAATCCGAACAGGCTGAGCATGTTTACCGTGACATCGACAACGGGCATCAGGAAAAACGCACCCATAAATGCAATCGGCAGGCCAACCATCACCCAGAACGCCAGTTTCAGGCGCAGGAACAAAGCCAGGATCAGGAAAACCAGCGCTGCGCCATAGGCCATGTTCTTGAGCATCATGTCCAGCCGCCCCTTGAGGTAAAAGGACGTATCAGCCCAGGTTGCAACATGAATACCCGGGGGCAGGGACTCCTGCTTTTTGGCTATGTAATTTTTTACCTTTTCAGCGATTTCCAGTTCACTCTGGTTACCGACGGAAAAAACCTGGATGCTGAGGGCGGGTTCGCCGTTGAACTCCGAAAAACGGTCACGCTCGATAAATTCATCCCGGATCGTGGCGATATCCTTGAGCAACAGGCGGGTGCCGTCCGGATTGGTACGCACCACGATATCCTCGAAATCCCTGCCGACATAGGCCTGGCCCTTGGTGCGCACCAGGATGTCGCCTGAATCGGAACGGATGGAACCTGCCGGCAGATCGAGTGAACCCATGCGAACGGCCTGGGCCACTTCCGCCAGGGTCAGGCCGTAACCCTGTAGCGTGAATTCGCTGACTTCGATGCTGATTTCGTAATCGCGGCCCCCGATCACATCGGCCCGGGTCACACCGGGAAGTGCAACGACTTCGTTCCGGATCTGTTTAGCGAACTCTTTCATGGTCCGTTCGTCCACTTCCCCGGACACGGTGACCATCATCACCTGCATCTCGAACTGTGCCCTGGTGTAGACCGGCTTTTCAGTGTTGTCGGGGAAGGTGGAAATAGCATCCACCCGGTTTTTAACCTGGTCGAGGATGTCCAGCACCTCGTAATCCGATTCGACTTCAATCCTGACTGAACCGTAATTGCGCACTGCAGTGGAGATCATCTCCTTGATGCCTTCGATGTCCTGCACAGCTTCTTCAATCTTGATCAGGACACCTTCCTCCACGTCTTCGGGGGTGGCGCCCAGGAAAGACACACCAACCGTAATGATGTCCACTTCGATCGCTGGCTGTACTTCTTTCTTAATGGTAAAGGCCGAGTAGATCCCGCCCAGGAGCAAGATGGCCATCAACAGGTTGGCCGCGACGTGGTTGCGCGCAAACCAGTCGATCAAGGCTGCGTAGGGTCCTTTTGTCATTGTTCGGCTCCCGTATTCGCAACAGCACTTTCAGTGGGTGCTTCCTGTGTGGGCGCCGTACGGTCTTCGCCGCTGATAGCCAGTTGTGTGCCGGGGATGGCAGCGTCCAGAGTGGTGGTGATCACCATGTCGCCATCCATAATGCCCTCGCGAATGTACACCGAGCGGGGTTCAGCGCGCAGGACAGTGACCTGCCTGATCTCCAGTTTACGTTCAGCATTGGCTACCAGCACGGTATTGTCTGCACGAAGTACGCTGCGCGGCAGCTTGAATACATTATTCGCCCTCAGACCCTGGATTTCAGCCCGTACAAAAGTGCCGACTTTCAACTCGGCCTGATGGCTTTGCCCGAGCACACCGTAGGGATCCACGACCTGG
>JAIVWI010000213.1:0-4223 GCA_048636595.1 Oceanospirillum sp.
AAATCAGCACGATCAGGTCACCCACGAAGGTGGCCTCAAAATCCAGCAGGGTGCGCCACAGGATCATGGAAGCCAGCGTGACCCCGGCAAAACCAATCAGCGGCGCCAGCAGGAACAGGCCGATGGCGCCGTCTTCGGGGACGCAGGTTTCCTTGATCAACAGCTTGCGGATGTCATAGAAAGGTTGCAGGAACGGCGGGCCGACGCGCATTTGCACCAGCGCGGTCACTTTGCGGTCCACCCAGGAGGTCAGCAGGCCGGCAACGGCGGTGAACAGCAGGCCGGGGAACAGCAGGAACTCGAGGAAGATCGTGTTGCCGCTCATGTTGTCACCTCTTCTTTCACCCAGGCCTGGGTGCGGGCCGCCAGGAATTCATCGACAATGTGTATATCCACCTCGCCGGGTCCTATTGCACGGTATTCGAGCGCACCCTGGCTGCAACTGGCCACACACGGGGGGGCTTCTTCATTGCGGCCCAGGCAGTGGTCACAGTGGGCTTCGTAAAATTGCAGCATTTCGGGGTAAATGGTGCCGAAGGGGCAGGCGTGCGCGCACAGCTTGCAACTGACGCAACGCAGGTTGTAGCGCTTGATGATGCCGTCGTCCTGGCGCTCGATGGCGTCGAACGGGCAGGCGATAATGCAGCTTGCGTACAGGCATTGCCGGCACACCAGTGAAAAGGTCGCGCGCTCGCGCAGGCCGAGCATGCCGTGGTCCCGGGCATGCGGTCGCTGATAGTAATCGCAGCTCACGTCGCAGCTATCGCAGCGGTCACATTTTTCCAGGTCGATGATCAACCTTTTGTGGCTGGCTTCAGTCATCCCACAACCTCGGATTGTTCTGGATCTCGTCGTAGGAAAACACCGGGCCGTCCTTGCAGACGTAGTAGCGGCCGAGGCGGCAGTGGCCGCACTGGCCGACGCCGCAGCTCATGTTGCGTTCCAGCGAGAGATAGATGTTTTCGGGGCGGTAACCGCGCGCCAGCAGCGTCTCGGTGCCGTACTTCATCATCACCGGCGGCCCGCACATGACGGCAATGCCATCGTCCGCGTGGCAGTCCAGGTAATCCTCCGTCATGATCGAGGTGATCATTCCGACGTGGCCGTCCCAGCCCGGATTACCCTCGTCCACGGTCAGCATTACGTCCAGGGCGCCACCCTGGTTCCAGCCGTGCATCTGTGCATCCCGGAACACGATGCTGTCCGGCGTGCGTGCGCCATAGCGGACGATGATGCGCTCATATTTGTCGAGGTCCTCGACCAGCGCCAGCAGCAGTGAGCGCAAGGGTCCAACGCCGCAGCCACCACCGACGATCAGGATTTCACGGCCATGGAAGTCTTCGATCGGGTAAGCGCGGCCCATCGGCCCCCGCACACCCACTTCGTCGCCCACTTTCATCGTGTCCAGCCAGTCGGTTACCCGGCCGGTACGCATGATGGTGATTTCCATGTGATCTGAGATTTTGGGCGAGGAAGAGGGCGTGAATGGCGCCTCGCCAATACCCGGCACAGCCAGTTCGACGAACTGTCCGGCCTTGAACGGTATCGGTTCATCAGGACGAATGGTATAGGTCTTGATGTCGGGTGTTTCTGCCGTTATTCGTTCAATGGTCGCCGGTATGGGCATGTAGAGCGTCGGATTCATCGACGGCCCTCCTTAATACGTCCCGGATATCGATATTCGCGATGCAGGCTTCGGTACAACGCCCGCAACCGTCACAGGCGTATCTCCCCAAAACCTGCGGGAAAAAGCTGAATTTCTTGTCAAATCGATTGCGCAGTCGCTCGGCACGCAGCGGCCGGGGATTGCCGCCACCGGCGGTGCGGGCGAAGCCGTTGTACAGGCAGGCATCCCACAGCTTGGTGCGTGCCGGCATACCGTCGGCGTCCACGCCGTCGGCCAGCAGGAAGCAGTGGCAGGTGCAGCATATAAAATTGCAGGCGCCGCATTCGACGCAGTCCTTGGCAAAATCCTTCCACAGCTCCGATTCAAACGACCCTTCGATGGCTGCACGCAGGTCCATCCCGGGTTTCAGTCCGTGGGCTTCGCTGTGTTCCACCAGTTCCTGGTACCGCCTGGCTCGCTGTTGTTCGAAAACTTCGAGCAATTCCGGACTGGCCTCTTTGAGGTGTTGCTGCGCAGACTGCAGCAGTTCCGCGCCCCGTTCCGTGCCGCTTTCGATCACGTATCCGGCGGGCGTCTGCGCGATGTTGATGTCAAAGCCTTTTTCCGCATACGGCTGTTCGCCCACGGCCGGGCAGAAGCACACATCGAGCTGGCTGGAACAATCGGTGGAAACCAGGATGGTTTTTTCACGCGCCTCTGCATAGTACGGATCGGGACAGACTCCTTGCAGAAACACGTGGTCGTAAATGGCGAGTGACGAGAGGTCACAATTTTTAACGCCGAAAACGATGCGCTCACGCATCGGCTCCCGGATGGCCAGTTTCTGCCATGTACCGATAAATTCACGGGCGGGGAAGAACAGCGCTTTGAGGGGTTCAATTGAACGAAAAGCGCCAAGCGTATGCTGTTCAGGCAGCCATGCAGAGGACTGCTTTAGCTTGTAATTGCCACTTTCAAGCCTTTCCAGCGCATAAACATCCCGGCCTTCAGCCAGCGAGGTCAGAACGTTATCAAGGCCATTAGAGACAACCAGTGTCCACTTCATAGGCAACGTTCCTGTTGTTCTTTTTTGTCACCTCTAATCTTATGGCTAAACGCGTCAAAAACCCTGATTAAGGTCAAGTAAAATAGAGATTTAAAGCAGTAAATGCTCCTTTTTTATGATGGGCTTTTTGTTACCCGGAATTTCCACTGATCGGGAACAAAAAAGGGGGGCTTTCGCCCCCCTCATCTCTCCGCTGACTCCCCCCCTACGTGGAGCAAATCATCAGAGTTAAGGCATCATGGGAGGAAACACGACGGCTTGCTGATCAACACACGCCGGGTTACAGCCCGCACCGGCGACGGAAATTTGGTCCGCGACGTATCCTACCTCGGTTGCTCCATGTGTCTCGATCACTATATGGATTTCATCCCTAAAACTGTCCATAAGCTCTCCGAAGAAAGCATTACCTGTCGACATGGGGCCTACGTCCAATTCAGCAGTCATGTTTGCCGTGCCATCTGCTCCGGTAACAAATCCACCCGCATTTACAACGCCGTCGAGGTCCGGTCCCATGCAATTTTGAGCGGCTATACAGGGGTTGCCAGCATTAAAAATAATCCACCAGACACTGTAACTTGCGTTTGCGTCAAGTCCTGTCAATGCCAACCGAAGAGAAATTGAACCATGGCCGTCTGGACCCTGGCCTTTCTGCCTTCTGCCCCTTGCTTCTCCCGATTTCCGGACCAGGGTTCCAGCGCTGGCAGGTGGTGCCTCATTGGGGTCAAAACTAACAGCATTTACAACCTGGAGCGTAGATTTCGCCGACGCCGTTAGCGGAAAGGCCAATACTGCGATAAGTCCAAACAGAGCTAAAATTGCTGTTTTTCTAAATGATTTCATAACAAACTCTCCTTAATGTCTTGTGCTGCTTGCGCAGGGATTTTTGTGTATCACAAGAAAGACTACAGGCGGCTAGTCAAGCAAACTCCGAAAGTTCTGCTAAAGTTTAACTATGGCTTGGTGAAAGTTTGGAGAATGTCAGTCAGTGGCAACAACATCCAACAAGGGGCCGGCGCCGGGTGCAGATCACCGCACATACCTATTTGGCGCATTTGTGCTCGACGTAGATCGTGGCGCGCTGTTGAAGGACGGAGCGGACGTCCCTCTGCGTCCCAAGTGTTTCAAGGTTCTCAGTTACCTGGTTGAACACCATGGCCTGCTGGTCAGCAAAGATGAAGTGCTGGGTGCAGTATGGCCCGGCGTTGTGGTGACCGAAGACTCCCTGACGCAATGCCTGATCCAGATTCGCAAGGTACTGGGTGATGATTCACGGGACATGATCCGGACCGTTCCCCGCCGCGGTTATTTGTTTGATGTCCCGGTCACGGTTCACGAGCCTGACAAAGACCCGGTAGCGCCAGGGGCGCCTGATTCCCTCATGAGCAGCCGCCGGCCCTCTCGCTGGTCAGTGGGCGCAGGTATTATCCTGGCGCTGGCCATTGCCGTGAACTGGTGGAATGCAAGAATTCAGCACGTTGAAGATCGTATGCCAACATATGTTCAGGCTTCTATTCTGCCAGACTCCGTATCGGCTTCTGTATCGGACACCCC
>JAIVWI010000214.1:0-4202 GCA_048636595.1 Oceanospirillum sp.
TGAAACTACACATAGTTGGAACAGTTAACAGATTGAACGTCGAACATCGAACGTCCAATATTGACGGTCTCGTAAAAAGTCGGAAAAGCAAACTTTTTACGAGTGTGTTTTGTATTTTAGAATTTGGATTTAAGGTCCGCCTTCGGCGGATCAATTTAATAAAAAATGATAGAGCAAAGCGATACAACAAATCCGCAATCCGCAATCCAAAATCCAAAATTGCTCCTAAAAGCTGATTAAACGGAATAAAAAATGGATGAAAGTTAAAGCCACGTTATAGGTGATTTTCATCACCTTACGGTTCACCTATCCGCCAGTCCCCCGGTTGTTCCTTCCTTGACGGCCTCCAGGTACAACGCGGGTCCGTAAAGCGCGGTGCGCTCGTTGAGGATTATCTTTACCGGCATGGTCTCCAGCAGCGGCTGCATGCGCCCCTTGTCGAGAAAGCCCTGCATGAACAACGGGCCTTTGAACCGCTCGAGGTTTTTGGGCCCGATACCGCCTCCCAGATAGACCCCGCCGGTGGCCATGAGCTTCAGGGCAAGGTTCCCCGCTTCCACACCGTAAAGATAAACAGACAGGTCCAGTGCTTCGGCACACAGGGGGTCCCGATCGTCCATTGCGGCCTTGGAGATAGCTGCAGCCGGGTCTCCCGCCGACATCTCTTCGAGTAACCGGGATGGTGCCGGTACACCCCGGTGTGACCGCAGGAAATCATGCACATTGACGAGGCCCATACCCGAAACAACCCGCTCCCAGCTCACGCGCCCGAAGCGCTCACGCAGGTATTTGAGCAGGGCAATCTCCAGGTCGCTTGAGGGGCTGAAACCTGCGTGGCCGCCCTCGCAGGCAAACGGCCAATGGCGCTGTCCGTCCCAGTACAGGCCCGCCTCGCCGAGACCGGTACCGGCAGATATGATGCAGGCATTACCCCCGGCATCGGGGCTGCCTGCATTGAGCGGGTAAAAGTCGTTCTCGCGCAAAGCACCGATTCCCCAGGCATTGGCCTCGAGGTCGTTGATAAGCGCAACGCGCTCAAATCCGAACAACGCCGCCATGGCCTGTTCTTCAACAATCCATGGCAGATTCGTGGCCTGTGCCCGCCCGCGTTGTACGGGGCCGGCGATGCCGAAACAGGCCTGCCGGCAACCGGCACTGTCACCACCGAGGAAATCCCGGACGATGTCTTCCAATCCGCTATAGCTGCTACTGGAATAGCTGCGTTCCGTCACGGTCTCCAGGTGCGTGCCCTGAACATCGAACACTGCCAGGCGCGTCTTGGTCCCACCGATATCACCTGCCAACACCTTCATCTCTGCTCCTTTGTGCTCATCATCCCCCCTGTTTGCGCGGCATGAGCAGCCATGCCACGAGCCCGGTCCAGCCGGTCTGGTGGGACGCTCCCAGACCGCGGCCCGTGTCGCCGTGGAAGAATTCATGAAACTGCAGATAGTCGCGGAAATGTTCATCGTCCTGCAGCTTGAGGTTTTCACCGAACACCGCACGGCGTCCGTCCTGACCCCGCAGGAACAAACCGACCAGGCGCTCCGACAGCTCATCGGCCACTTCGCTGATGGTCAGTTGCCGGCCCGAGCCCACCGGGCATTCGACTTTGAAGTCGTCCGTGTAATAGTCATGAAAGCGCTGCAGAGCGCGAATAATGAGGTAATTTATTGGAAACCAAATCGGACCGCGCCAGTTGGAGTTGCCGCCGAACAGGCGGGAGCGTGAATCCCCCGGTTCATAATCGACGCGGAACTGCTCGCCGGCATGCTCGAAGACCACCGGATGCTCATGGTGATAACGCGACAGGGAACGCACCCCATAGTCGGACAGAAACTCCGTCTCGTCCAGCATACGCCGCAGCAGGCACCGCATGCGGTGTCCGCGCAGCAGGGACAGCAGACCCCGCTCACCCCGCCCTTTGACATGCCAGCGTGAAACCAGCTCCACCAGGTCCGGACGGTGCGCGTAAAACCAGTCAATCTGCTGCTGCAGGCGCGGCAGGCGTTTTATGGTCTCCGGCTCGATGATTTCGACAGCGAGCAAGGGTATCAGACCGACCAGCGATCGTACCTTGAGCGGCATCCTTGCACCGTCGGGCAGCTCCAGAACGTCGTAATAAAACTCGTCCTCCGGGTCCCACAGACCGATGCTCTCATCGGCGATGTTGGTCATCGCCTTTGCGATCAACAAAAAGTGCATGAAAAAACGCACCGCGATGTCCTCGTAGGCCGGGCTATGCTTGCTTAGCTCCAAGGCGATGCGCATCATGAACAGGCAGTACACCGCCATCCAGGTCGTACCGTCGGCCTGGCTGATATAGCCGCCCGTGGGCAGCGGCCGGCTGCGGTCGAACAAACTGATGTTGTCGAGCCCCAGGAATCCGCCCTGGAAGACGTTCCTGCCGTCGACGTCTTTGCGATTGACCCACCAGGTGAAGTTGAGCATCAATTTGTGAAACACAGCCTCGAGAAAGGCAATATCGCCCGCGTCCCCGCGCTGCTCGCGGTCGATCTCGAAAACGTCCCATACTGCGCCGGCATGGACAGGCGGGTTGACATCCCCGAAGTTCCACTCGTAGGCCGGAAGCTGTCCCTGCGGGTGCATGAAGCACTCACGGGTCAACATCACCAGCTGGTGCTTGGCGAATTCGGCATCGATCATGGCAAGGGGAACACAGTGGAACGCCAGGTCCCAGGCGGCAAACCAGGGGTACTCCCACTTGTCCGGCATGGAGATGATTTCGCTGGCATAGAGGTGCTGCCACTCGACATTGCGTCCCGCGCGGCGTGCCTCGGGTGGCGGGGGTTGGTTCGAATCGCCCTTTAACCATCGATAGACATCGTAGTGAAAAAACTGCTTGTTCCAGATCATGCCCGCCAGGGCCTGGCGTTGTACGTTGCGGCGGTCCGCGTCTTTCAGGCCCCGCTGAAGCTCATCGTAGAAAGTGTCAGCCTCTGCCAGCCGCTGTGCAAAACAATCCTCGAAACCATCGAACGGCTTGCGCTTAGCGGTATCGCAAAGCCGTGCACGCACGCTGCAGCAGTCACCCGGGGCGACAGTGAAACGATAATGGGCGGCACACTTGGTCCCTGTCCCTCCGGGATTGACAGCACTCTCTTCACTCGCTATCACCCGATCCTGTATGCCGGCCTTGAAATAACCCGGCTGCGGCTCACCGTGATTCTCCGGACTGGTTTCGTTCTCGCAGAACAGGAACTCTGCCGCACCATCGACGTACCAGCGATAGTCGTCGACCAGCTCCGGGTGCCTGACCAGAACCGAACCATCATCGTTCAACGTCAAAGAGGGGCGGGAGGTACCGTCGGACCAGGACCAGGTATTGCGAAACCAGAGGTGCGGCAGTACATGTAGTTCAGCAGGCTCGGGACCCCGGTTATATGCGCTGATGCGGATCAGGATGTCCTTGGGATCGTTTTTGGCGTACTCCACGAAGACGTCGAAGTAGCGGTCGTCATCGAACACGCCGGTATCCAATAGCTCGAACTCGGGTTGATCCAGCCCCCGGCCGGCATTTTCCTCATACAGGCGCTGGTAGGGGAACTCACGCTGTGGATATTTATACAGCATCTTGAGATAGGAATGGGTCGGGGTCGCATCGAGATAATAGTAGAGCTCCTTGCTGTCCTCCCCATGGTTACCCTGAGCGTTGCTGAGCCCGAACAGGCGCTCCTTGAGGATGGGATCCCGGCCGTTCCACAGGGCCAGCGCCAGGCAGATGCGTTGCTCGTCGTCACTCATGCCGGCGATCCCGTCTTCACCCCAGCGGTAGGCACGGCCTGACGCCTGCTCGAAGGGAAAGTAGGCCCAGGCGTTACCATCAGCGCTGTAGTCTTCACGCACGGTACCCCACTGGCGTTCGCTCAGGTAAGGACCCCAGAGCTTCCAGGGCAGGGTCCCGTCACGGGATTCCGATAGTCGTCGCTGCTCGACATTCATGCGTCACATTCCTTAACATTAAAATATAGCGTCTCCACAAAGGCGCTTTTTCAGACTCTCTGACGTTCAGCCTGAACCCTGACACCTGACACCTGACACCTGAAACCATAAACAGATTTGACCGATGGCAGAGCCGATCATCTCTGACCTGGCCCTGAGGACCAGGTTTTCAATGTTAGAATAAAGAGATCTAATTCCGCCTAACCCAATATTCTCTCCGAGGCGTAGGCTCTACGAGC
>JAIVWI010000215.1:0-4117 GCA_048636595.1 Oceanospirillum sp.
TGTGACAGCGAGAGCCGGGCCTGACAGGATAGAGCCACAGCAATGTGCTGAGGCTCACCCATGTCCAGAGCAAACTCCATCAGTTGCTTCATTGCTTCCACGGCCTCCTCCGAACGCTGCATGGCCTGGTAGGTCAGGACCAGTCCCACCTGAGCATCGATGGCGATTTTCCTGTGCACGATGTCCCGTTTTTCCACAGTAAGCTGGAAGCCCTGCAATGCCTCGTCCAGGTGGCAAGACTGGAGATCTGCATTTGCCTGCAGGTAGTGACTCGAGCCCTCAGTGTTTAAGAGCCCGGTGTTTTTGCAGACGGTGGTGAAGCGCTTCGCTGTTCGAATCGTCGCTGTCAGATTACCGGAAAGCAGGTGAACGAAGACCGGCCCAGCGACCAACCGTGAAAGAAAAAGGCCTTTCCCCGAATCTATCGCGTGGATTTTCTGATCGAGGGACTGGATGGCCAGCGCGCCCTCACCGACCATCTGATGAGCTATGGCATCAATAATCTCGAGTTCGCACATGACGATCCGTGTTTGCAACCCGGAGAATCGCTTTCGCGCTGCTTCGTACTGAATCAGCGCGCCCTCAGCGTCGCCCTGAAACACAGTGAGCAGGTAACCCCGGTAAAAGTTGACCTCACCCAACAAGGTTTCGTCCGCAGTCTTATCGGCGAGTAAAGACTCAACCCGTTCGAGGAGGGGAGGTATCTCCACAAGCTGGAATGTGTTGTACAGCCCCCACATCTGGGCCAGCATCAGCCCCGGCCGTTGCTGTATGATCTCCACCGGCAGCATCGCAAGCCACCGCTCAACAACGTACCACCGGTCCTGGTTCAGCTCGACCTGCTGATGCTGTTCAACGATTTTCGCCGCACCGACAACGTCCCCGGCCTTCAGGGCATGCTGGATCGCTTCCTCGATCAGGCCCTGGCTCTCGAACCACTCACTGGCCCGCAAGTGAAGCCCGGCGATCTCGTCCGGCGCCATGCGCCTGTGCAGTTCATCCTGCAGCAGTTGCTGAAACAGATGGTGATAACGGAACCACTCGTCCCCGGTATCCAGAGGGATAACGAAGAGATTGCCGGCAACCACCGACTCGATGAATCTCCCCCGATCAGTTGCCGCTGCCCCGGCACGGGTTTCGGCTGCACACACAGCCTGAACCAGCGGCTCACAGAACCGATTGAGTATGGCGCTCTGCATCAGCCAGTCCTGCATCAGGGGCGATTGTTGGGCGATGACTTCCTGGATCAGGTATTCCTGTGTCTGCTGGATCCCGCCGTGCATTTTCTTCAAGAACGCATCACGGTTTTTGTGCCGGCGCAGGGCCAGCGATACCAGCCGCAGACCGACCACCCAGCCTTCCATCACCTGCTGCAGGTTGGTGAGGGCATCGTCACCAATGGTGAATCCCGTGATATTCTTCAACAGTGCCCTGGATTCCCCCGGGTCAAAGCGCAGATCCTGCATGCGGACTTCGGTCATTTGACCCTGGGCTCGCAGGGTGAGCAGTTGCAGCGGCGGATCACGCCGGGAAATGATGATCAGGTGCAGGGGGATTGGCGGGTGCGCCAGCAGTTGCTGGATCAGGTCGTTGACCGGGGACTTAGCGTCGATACAGTGATAGTCATCCAGCACCAGGGCGAAGGGTCGGTCGATTGCGTTCAGATCGTTGCTCAGGGCCGCCACCAGGGTGGCAAGGGATGGCAACTGAGCGGCGCTGACCAGGCTTTGGGTATGCTCGCAGGCCTGTGGAAAAATGCTCTGTACCGCGGTCACGAAATAGCTCAGAAACTGGCGCAGGTCGCTGTCATCCTCGTCCAGCGAAAACCACGCGGAGGGCCAGTCACCGCAGGTCTCCAGCCAGCTGCTGATCATGATGCTTTTGCCGTAGCCCGCGGGCGCCGAGACCAGCACCAGCGGCCGTACCCGCCCGGCCTCAAGCCGTTCGAGCACCCGGCTGCGGGGTACCAGGTCCTGCGGCAATGAGGGACGGTGCAGCTTGGTCTGCAGAATGGATTTATCGGCTGCACTGACTTCAGGGACTTCATCAGCGGGTTTCCGGTGTTCTGAAGTCACTGTGCCGAGGGTCGGTGCGCTCAGGAAGGACTCGCCCCGCATGACCGAGCGAATGGCGCCCACCAGTTCCTCCGGCACACTTTCCTTGAGAATGTAGGCGCGAGCACCTGCCCGCAGCATCTCGTCCACGAAACGTTTTTCCGTGTGAATCGACAGGGCAATGATCCGGGTTTCAGGTGCTTCAGCCAGGATGCGCCGGGTGGCCTCGATGCCGTTGATGTTCGGCATGCTGATGTCCATGACGACCACGTCCGGTGCCAGTGTTTTAACCTGGCCGATAGCCTCCTGGCCATCGCCTGCTTCTCCGGCCACGGTGATATCCGCTTCACTCTCCAGCAGTGCTCGCAGACCTTTGCGTATCAGCGCATGATCGTCTACCAGAAGCACCTTCGTTGTATGCTGCTCAGTCATCAATATTACCTGGCGGAGTACTGGGCTCCAGCAGTGCGGTCAGGATCGCCTTGACGCCCCGCCCGGGGTGACTCTCGATTTCGAGCGATCCACTGAGGCCCGACATCCGTTCCTTGATACTGAACAGCCCGAACCCGCTTTCGTTGGTATCCATTTCAGGGTGCCTGCCATCGGCCAAACCCACGCCATCATCTTCGACAACGATCTGCACGGTGCTGCCCCTGCGCTGAAGCCTAACGCTGACCCGGGACGCGTTGGCGTGTCTGACAACGTTCGTCAGCAGTTCGCGTACGCTGCGATACAGGATAGACTTGGTGTCATCGCTCAGCGGCTTGGGATCGCCGTCATCTATGAACTGTATTTCCAGGCCATGGCGTTCTCCGATCCAGTCTCTGAGCCATTCCGATAACGCCGTAGAAAGGCCAAGCTCGTTTATCAGGGGCGAGCTAAGGTCGGAAATAACGTTCCGCGTATCCTGGATCGCCTGACGCAAAGAGCCGGACACTTCGTCCAGGATGGCAGCCACCTTGCTGTCACTGGATTCTTTTTGGGCCACTGCAAGCTGCATGCGCATAAAGGCCAGGGATTGTCCCACATGATCGTGCAGGTCCAGGGCAATGTTACGTCGTTCCCTTTCTTCGGTGAGGGTCAACTCGGAGGCCAGTGACTTGAGCCTTTTCTGGTACGCCTGAATCTTGTGCTCGGACATTCTTTGCTCGGTTATGTCGTGCCCAAAACTAATGACCTTTCCATCTGGCAATTTGAAATTAGCCCACAGACAAATCCTCTCGGAACCGTCTTTACTTAACGGCGTCCATTCACGAAATATTTTTTCAGGCTTTAATGCTATAGATTCTGTAACTTGTTTCTGGACTTCCGGATCAGGATAAAATAAATCAAGCGGGTTTTCGTGAGAGAATATCTCTTCTGCATTCCAGCCAAATACATTCTCGCACTCCCTGTTCCACATAAAGCAACGTCCGCTTTCATCAAAAGCATCAATCATGACAGGGGCATTTTCATATATCATTCTAAACAGCGTTTCACTTTGGGCCAACGATTTTTCCGCGTTCTTCTGATCGGTGATGTTTACTGACAAACCCAACAATCCAATAATTTCACCCGCATGATTTTTATGGGGTGTGTACCAGCTTCTAAAATAATTACCGTCAACATTTACCTCGCCGGTTACCGTTTCCCCATTAAAAGCCCTTCTCATTTCCTCCAACATATCCGGATAATCTTTATACAGCTCAAAAACAGACTTTCCGACAACCTGTCCCGGTTTCAAACCCAATTTAGCAAGACCTTTCCCTTCAGACAGCAGAAATGTTCCGTCTTCGGCGATCATATAAACTATTTCTTCGGTTTTGGTAACAAGCGTTCTGAATTTTTCTTCACTCGCCAGCAGCGCCTCCTCCATCCGCTTGCGATCACTGATTTCATGGACAACAGAAAGAAACCAAAGTGGCTCTTCTGCTTCATCCAGAACCAGTGAGAAAGTCACCTCTATCCACACCAAATCGCCGTCTTTGCGAATGTATCGTTTCTCCCTGGTGTAGCTACTGGCGCCACCCGTCAGCAGTCGGCGTATACAGGAGAAGTCGGACTCGAGGTCGTCGGGGTAGGTG
>JAIVWI010000216.1:0-4067 GCA_048636595.1 Oceanospirillum sp.
CAAGAGGAGGCCCCATGGACGGGTTTATGCCGTGTCCTGGAAGAAGACCCCTTACTCCGAAAGGGCTCCCCGGCACGTAGCACAATCAAATATTTCAACAACCTTGCTGGAGTCCACAGCTAATTGCCCAGGCGGTCGAGAATATTTTCCAGGGCGCCTTCCAGCGGGATGTCTTCGTTTTCAGGGGCGGTGCGCTGACGGTATTCCAACATTCCTTTATCCAGTCCGCGCTCACCAATCACTACGCGGTGCGGAATGCCAATCAATTCCATGTCATTGAACATGACGCCTGGCCGTATGTTGCGGTCATCGTAAAGGACTTCCACGCCGGCTTCGGTCAGTTCCGCATAAAGTTTTTCAGCTGCCTCGCGGACCCGGTGAGATTTTTTAGCGTTCATCGGCAAAATGGCCACCTGGAAAGGCGCCAGCGGCTCCGGCCAGCAGATTCCACGATCGTCGTGGTTCTGTTCGATAGCCGCGGCGACGATACGCGAAACGCCAATGCCGTAACAGCCCATTAGCATCAAGTGTGACTTACCGTCCTCGCCGAGGACGACAGCGTTCATCGCTTCTGAATACTTGGTTCCGAGCTGGAAAATATGCCCGACCTCGATACCCCGGGCGAGGCGAAGTTCACCCTCGCCGTCAGGACTGGGATCACCTTCGACCACATTGCGCAGGTCAGTCACTTCGGGCATCGGCACGTCCCGTACCCAGTTAATGCCGAAGTAGTGTTTGTCTTCGGTATTGGCGCCTGCGGCGAAGTCGGACATAACGGCAACGCTGGAGTCGGCGATACACGGAATATCCAGCTTTACCGGGCCCAGTGAGCCGGGGCCGGCGCCGATTGCCTCGCGTATTTCTTCTTCGGTGGCGAATCGCAGCGGATTGGCAACCTGTTCCAGTTTTGCTGCCTTGAATTCATTCAGTGTGTGGTCCCCGCGGACCAGCAGCGCAATGAAGTCTGAACCAGACCCTTCAGCGGCTTCGACCACCAGGGTTTTCACGGTTTTCTCAACCGGCACGTCAAATTGGTTCACCAATTCCTCGATGGTGTGGGCGTCCGGTGTATCAACCAGCATTAATTCGGCGGCGGGTTCAGGACGTTCCTGCTCTGGTGGCGCCGCCTCCGCCAGTTCAATATTTGCGGCAAAATCGGAGCCGGTAGAGAAAACGATCTGGTCTTCACCAGACTCAGCCAGCACGTGAAATTCGTGGGAGGTGCTGCCGCCGATGGCGCCGGAGTCCGCCCGTACTGCCCGGAATTTCAAGCCGGCCCGGGTGAAAATACGGGAGTAGACCTCAAACATTTCCCAGTAGGTTTTATCCAGGCTGCCGGCATCGATATGAAAAGAGTAGGCATCCTTCATCAGGAATTCGCGGGCGCGCATCACGCCGAAACGTGGTCGGATTTCGTCCCGGAACTTGGATTGTATCTGGTAAAAAGTGACAGGCAACTGCTTGTAACTGCGCAGTTCATTGCGGGCCAGGTCCGTTATTACTTCTTCATGCGTAGGGCCGAAGATAAAATCGCGGCCGGCCCGGTCACGAATTTTAAGCAACTGGCCACCGAAATCCTCCCAACGGCCCGTTTCCCGCCAGAGTTCCGCCGGTTGCACGGCAGGCATGAGCATTTCAAGATAACCCGCCCGGTCCATCTCCTCGCGGACAATGTTCTCGACCTTTTTCAGCACGCGCAAGCCCAGTGGCGTCCAGCTGTAGATTCCCGCTGTGAGTTTCCGGATCATACCGGCGCGCAGCATCAGTTGATGACTGGCAATCTCCGCGTCAGCAGGTGTTTCCCGGCTTGTGACCAGGTGGAATTTACTGGTTTTCATTACTTATCTGGCTTCCTGCAGAATTAAATTGGCCCGCAATTCCCGGGCAAGCCATTCTACCTGTAGCCATGCGTGCAGGGTAGAGTGAATTGTCAGCGGCAATCCGTCAGAAACTAATTGCAGTTTTCGGCAATGAAGGCCTTGTCTTCTGCGATAAGGTCCATTCGTACATCATCGTCCATGCGGACGGACTGGCCGGTTTCATCCGTGTAAAAAACACGCCTGGCGGGTTCCATCTGCGTTAGCCGCTGGCGGTGTTTCGCGCACATTCGCTCCGTTTCTTCCCTGGCTTCCCTTTTTTCCTGGCGATCTGTCGCGATTTGTTCACGCCTTTGGTCAGCCAGCGACAGGGGGGCTGCTTCCTCTTCGCCTGGAAGGCTGGTTGCATCTGCTGCGCTGCTGTCGCTCCCTGGCTGGGCGTCATCCGGGGATGAATTGGCCCCGGCGTAGCCGGAACGAGGGGCCTGGGGGATGTCAATGGTCTGCGTTTTCTGTCCTTCAGGTGGCCTGTCACCGAAGTGCACGACTCCATTTTCATCGGTCCATTTGAAAACTTCGTTTGCGACCGCGTTCCCGCTGATTACACCAAGCAGCAATGCCGTCATGCAAATGAGAAAAACCACGATCCCGTGTTGTTTGTTGTGTTTCATGTCGCATTCCTTGCCATGAGTTAATTTTTCTTATATCACAGATTCGCAGCAAGGACCCAATTTCCGGCATGGTTGATGGTATGATTTCAGGTCCAGCCTGGTATCGGAAATGACATGGAGCAAGGCGAGAAAAAAATTCACAAGGGTGTTTTCCTGCTCCCTAACGCGCTGACGACCGGCGCGTTGTTCGCCGGATTTTATTCAATCATTTCCGGCATCAATGGCCATTACATTGCGGCCGCGGTTGCTGTTGTCGTGGCCGGCCTGCTCGATGGCCTGGATGGCCGCGTCGCGCGGCTAACCAACACGCAAAGCGAATTTGGCGTCCAGTACGACAGCCTGTCGGATCTGATTTCTTTTGGCCTGGCTCCCGCCCTGTTGGCATTTAACTGGTCTCTGTCCAGTCTCAGGGAACTGGGCCCGGCGGCTGGAAAGCTTGGCTGGCTGGCGGCTTTCCTGTTCGTGGCATGCGCGGCTCTGAGGCTGGCCCGGTTCAATACCCAGGCGGCTTCGGCTGACAAGAGCTACTTCCAGGGCCTGGCTTCACCGGCGGCGGCCGGAACACTGGTGGCGACCATCTGGTTTTTTGCCGACCAGGGCATTCCGGGTGATACGGTCCGGTGGATCATTTGGTTTGAAACGGTGGTTCTCGGCCTGTTGATGTTCTCCCGTGTTCGCTACTTCAGTGGCAAATCCTGGCCCAAGGGTGACCGGATTCCAGCCAGGTTCCTGTTCCTGGTCGTGCTGGTGTTTGTATTGCTTGCGATAGACCCCCCCACCGTCATGATGTTGATCGGCCTGATTTATGTGGGTTCAGGCCTGGTTGTGACCCTGTTGGGCAGGCAGCAGTGGAAAAGCCGGCGAATCCGCCGAAGCTTGCCTAAGGAGGGTGGCCCGCTGAAAGGTAGACCAGTGATTCCTGATTCGAAGAAAGATGACGGGCATGACGATCCGGGCGGGCCGAACGGATGATAGAAGCTCAACGCCGGGCCTACCTTGAGGCCATGGGGATTGGCGTGTGGATAAACAAACCTGCTGCTCCCGACACAGACCGGTGGGTGGTCGGTCCGGGTTCGGGCAGCACCTTGCTGTTGTGCCGCACAGTACAGGAGAGCGCAACCCGGCTTGCTGCCGATATCGGCCGGAGCCTGGGTGGCGACCCGGTCTGGGCCTGGCCCGATCCGGAAGGAAGACAGGAGTATCCCTCACTTCAAGATACTATTGAGCAGTACCTGTTCACCCAGGTCTTGCTGTTTGGTCATGCCCTGGCAGGCCAGGCTTTCAAAGGCAGCGTTCCCGAAATTCTTGGTTCGGCCAGGGTGCAGGTGATTGCGGACCTGGATGAACTTGCAGTGGACGGCATGGCCAGGCGCAAGTTCTGGCAGTGTTTGTCCGGGGCCTTGTCTGATCTCGACTGATGAGCATTGAACCGGCTGCACTGTACCCCCTGATGCGTCAGATGAACGCCGATGACCTCGATTGTGTTGTCGAGATCGAACAGTCTGCCTACCCTTTCCCCTGGACTCGGGGCATCTTTGTAGACTGCCTCCGGGTGGGTTATGACTGCACCGTGCTGCAG
>JAIVWI010000217.1:0-4019 GCA_048636595.1 Oceanospirillum sp.
TCGGCTCCTGCGTCGCCTTTCTTGCATCGAGCCACGCTACCCACGGATTTACCTGCGATCGCAAGGAATTTCTCGGCCGCTACGGGAGCGCGAGCGCACCTGCGGCGCTGGAGCGCGTGGGTCTCGCAGGCCGCAGCGGACCGGGCATCGATCCATGCGCGGCCCTGCAGATCCATCTCGAACTTGATCCGCAAGAGGAAATCACCTGCCATTTCGTTCTCGGTGCCGCTGCCGAACGGAAAACGGCGAACTGGCTGTGCCGGAAGTATTCGCAGGCTGCGGCGGCAGAAGATGCCTGGAAGCGCGTGCGCGACTACTGGGACGAACTGTTGGGAACAATCGTCGTCAGCACGCCCGAGCCGGCCATGGACCTGCTGCTCAATCGCTGGCTGCTCTACCAGACGCTCAGCTCGCGGATCTTCGCGCGGACGGGCTTCTACCAGTCGAGCGGCGCCTACGGCTTCCGTGACCAGCTCCAGGACATCATGGCATTGCTATCGGTAAAGCCCGCGCTGGCGCGCGAGCAGATACTTGAGGCGGCAAGGCGGCAATTCGATAGCGGCGATGTCTTGCACTGGTGGCATCCACCGTCGGGAAAAGGCGTGCGCACCCGATGCTCTGACGACTTGCTATGGCTGCCGTACGTGACTGGTGAATATGTCGACGTCACCGGCGATACGCAGATCCTCAATGAGACGATCCCCTTCCTCTCCGCTCCGCCGCTGGAGGCGGGAGAGGAGGATCGCTATGGTGCATTCGAGGCAGGTGCTGAATCGGCGACGCTGCTGGAGCATTGCCGCCGCGCGCTTGATAAAGGCCTGACCACCGGCCCCAACGGCCTGCCCTTGATCGGGGGTGGCGACTGGAACGACGGCATGAACCGGGTGGGCATCGAGGGTCGCGGCGAAAGCGTCTGGCTCGCCTGGTTTGCATGCGCCGCGGCGCGCCGCTTTCTTGAACTTTGTCAAGCAGCCAGCCCGGCACAGCGGGAAAATGGAGTCGAGAAGTGGATCGACAGGGTGCAAGAGGCGTTGCAGCGCAGGGCCTGGGATGGGGAGTGGTATCGTCGGGCATTCTATGACGACGGTACGGCCATCGGCTCGGCGGCATCCACCGAATGCCGGATAGACTCCATTTCCCAATCCTGGGCGACACTTTCGCAGTCATCATCAGGAGACAGGGCAGGGCAAGCACTTGAATCCGCGCTCGAGCATCTCGTGCACGAGGAAGAACGAATCGTCGCCCTGCTCACGCCCCCCTTCGATATTGAAGAGCACGATCCGGGTTACATCAAGGCCTATCCGCCGGGAGTCAGAGAGAATGGCGGCCAATACACCCACGCAGCGGTCTGGCTCGCCTGGGCCCTGGCGCAGCGGGGCGACGGGGATCGGGCCGGATGGTTGTTTCGATTGCTGAATCCTGTTCTGCGCGGCACCGACAGGGACGCGGTGGAGCGCTATCGTGTGGAGCCCTACGTCCTGGCGGCGGACATATACAGCTCCCCGCAACACCTGGGACGGGGCGGCTGGACCTGGTACACGGGTTCGTCGGCCTGGTTATGGCGGTTTGGCATCGAAGGTCTGCTCGGCCTGCGCCGCTCGGGTGGAGAGTTGATCTTCGATCCGTGCATCCCGAGCGAGTGGCCGGGATTTACCGCGCAAATCCACGCCAAGGGGGCCTTGATAAAAGTGGAGGTGCGTAATCCCCATGCCCGATGCCGCGGCGTACGTGCCCTGGAAGTGGACGGCCGGATCATTGCTTCGAACCGGATTGCTATCGAAGAAGCTGCCGGTCAGCGCATTGTCGTTCACTTGGGGGAACTCTGATCTATTCGTGAACTCGTTTTTTGCGTTTAAATTGGCCGGCACAAGAATTATCTTATTACGCTTTCTCCAATTCGGCTTGATACTCGCCGAGCATGGCCAGGTGATTGAGACGCGCACGTTTCAATAGAGCCTGTTGCGCGGCTTGCATATTCTCTGTCTTGCCAAGCCAGGCCTGTAAAGCGGTCTGTTGCAAGGCGCGCCCATAGGAAATACTCAGCCGCCAGGCTGCGTCGGGTGCTTGCTGATTCAAGGCATTCAGATTGGCGGTGGCTTCTTCCGGGCCCTGGCCACCGGACAGAAAATTAATGCTCGGTACGGCTGCCGGTACGGTGCGGCGCAATACTTTCAGGGTGGCGGCGGCTACTTCGTCCGGCTCGGCACGGCGGCAGTCTTTCCCCGGCAAGACCATGTTGGGTTTGAGGATCATCAGTTCGAGCGCCACGTGGTGACGGTGCAAGGCATGGAATACGGCGTGCTGCACCGCCTCGGTGACTTCGGCGTGGCGGTCGATGTCGTGGTCGCCATCCATTAACACTTCCGGTTCCACAATCGGCACCAGGCCTTCTTCCTGGCACACGGCGGCATAGCGGGCCAGCATTTCGGCGTTGGCTTCGATGCCGTGTTTCGTGGGCGCGTGTTTTTCGATGGCATAAACTTCGCGCCACTTGGCAAAACGTGCGCCCTGTTGCTTGTAGTCGCGCAGGCGCTCAGCCAGGCCGTCCAGTCCCTGGGTGATCAGGTCACCGGGCGACAGCGCCAGTGGGATTTTGCCCTTGTCGACCTTGATGCCGGGCACGATTTTCTGTGTCCAGGCAGCCTCCGGGATGGTTTTGCCGTCATCAGTTTTTTGTGCCAGCGTTTCCTCGAACAAAATAATGCCGCTAATGTATTCACCCAGGCCGGCGGTTGTCACCAGCAGGCTGCGCCAGGCGCGCCGGTTTTCCTCGGTGGATTCCGCGTCGATCGCCTTGAAACGCTTGGCGATGGTGGGCGCGCTTTCATCGGCGGCGAGGACACCGCGGCCTTTCTGCACCATGTCGTTGATGGTGGATTCCAGTTCAGTAAAATACTGCATTTTGATTCTCCTGGTGCATCGACCAGCGCCATTCCCGAATCTCCGCAATCACACCAATCGGTAGTTCGATATAGATTGTAGTCATTCCAACACCCGGATGTATATACTACCAATTCAATGATATTTTACCCAATATCGGATCCGACAATTGGTGAACAAAACCGCCGACATCGACATTTCAACCAAGGTCGCCTTTCTTGGTCAACCCTCGGGCTATGCGGATCGACCTGCCCGTATCGAGACCATTCAAACCCACATGTCCTGGGTTTTCCTGACTGACCGTTTTGTCTATAAGCTGAAAAAGCCTGTGCGGCTGGATTTCCTCGACTTCAGCACCCTGGAACAACGCCATCTGAATTGTCTGGAAGAACTCCGGCTGAACCGCCGCCTGGCCAGGGACATCTATCTCGAGCTTATACCGCTGACGGTAGATGATTCGGGACAGCTTGAACTGGGAGGCGAGGGCGAGCCCGTGGACTGGCTGGTCAAGATGCGCCGTTTGCCCCGGGAATGTATGCTCGATAACGCCATCGCCAGGCGACAGGTTGACGAATCCCAGGTACGCCGGATCGCACGGGTCCTGGCGAATTTCTATCGACAGGCCGAGGCGGCAACCCTGACTACAGACGAATACATCCAGCAGTTCGAACAGGATGTTCAGACCAATGACAAGGCCTTGTCGGAACCGGGTTATTCCCTGCCCGGCAAGCAGATCAGCGTGATAAACAAAGCCCTGCAGCGTTACCTGTCACGCGAGCGAGGCGCCTTCGATGTCCGGGTTAAGGCGCAGCGCATCATCGAAGCACATGGTGACCTGCGCCCCGAGCATGTTTGTCTGACCGACCCGCCTGTATTCATCGATTGCCTGGAATTCAACCGCAGGTTCCGGCTGATGGATGCGGCGGATGAACTGGCTTTCCTGGCGATGGAATGCGAACATGCCGGCGCGCCATTTATCGGCCCTGTCTTGTTTGAAACCTATCGCCAGTGCAGTGGAGACGATCCGCCGCGCTTGCTGGTGTGCTTTTACAAAGCATACCGTGCCCAGTTGCGGGCCAAGCTGTCTATCTGGCATCTCAGGGATCACGATGACACCGAAGCCGACAAATGGATACAGC
>JAIVWI010000218.1:0-3997 GCA_048636595.1 Oceanospirillum sp.
GGCCGCAAGCGACCTCTTACCGTAGCGGTCGGCCCCAAGGGACCTCTTACAGTAATAAACAAGGCCTTCTCAATCTATCCGCAGCAGGAATTTGAATCCGAGGGATGACAGCAGGAAAGCCACGAAAAAACTGAACATCCAGCCGTGCATCCAGGCGGGGCCGAAGCCGATGATGACTTGCGCCGGCAGGTCGATATGGATTACGTCGGTTTTGCCGTCGTCCGGAAGATAGCCGATCGGGTTGGCCATCAAGAGGTTCCACCATTTCTTTTTGTGAATGATCGGAATGTTGTCTTCAAGCGGCAGGGTCAGAAGTGGCTGGCGGCCGTCTGTCAGTGTTAAGGACTGCCCATTTTTCGGCCAACTGACTTGCCAGCCGTCTGCAACGGTCTCGACGCCTGTGGTCGAAGACCAGTGGATGTCATTGTTTGACGGCTCAGCGGTCAAATGCACCATACTGCCGGCAGCCGGAGTTTCATTGCCAAAGGCCCCGGCAACCCAGACGATCAGGAACAAAACCGGCAAGGTGGACAGCAGTGCGGGACCCAGTGCAAGGCCGAGCTGTTTGAAGCCGAGCGCCAGCGTATGGCGGATCAGCGGCATCAATTCCTCGAATTCACCGTCGAAGTCAGCGATCAGTTTTTGCTGGACTTTCTGTTGCGCTTTGAGTTCGCCGATTTTTTCCTGGTTGGAAAGACGCCGGTAGACCATCATGGTCATCCAGCCGGCCAGGATTCCCCAAAACACCAGGCGCAGCACCGGGGGCAGGGCCATGCCGAGTACACCGTCTAGGGCGGCGAAAAGGGGGGCTGGAAGATCAAACAGGCCCATGTGCGGGTCAGTCAGGGTTTCCGGGGACTTCGGTTTCCTTCTTTGCCTTTCTGCGCTTCATCAGTTTTCTGATCGGCCAGAAAAGAATGGCGCCGATGGCCACGAAGATCGTGGCAAGGATACCCAGGAGCGATCCCAGTACGCTGATACCGGCACCCGGGCCAACGTAGGCGGCAGCGGGACTGGCGATGAGCGCCAGCAATAAAAGAGCTGTGATTCTTAACATATTCAAATGGCTTTGAGTGGTTTGTCTGGCGCAGGATTATAGCCGCTAACGAAGGGGGTTCATACCGGAATGTGGCAGAACTTTGACAGCGATTCGTTGACCCGGTCGCACTGCAGGCTGATTTGCTGCAACTCATCCGGGCTGAAGTCAGGCTGGTAATAATCCGGCAGCGTGAGCCGTTCGGTATATTCTGACCGGATCGACTTGAATACTTCAAGCGGCAAACCGCAGTGGTTAACAATGGCGTCAATGACCGAAGCCGAATGAGCGCAAAAATCCTCGTAACGAAATAGCAGGCAGGCCTCCCGCACTTCGGGAAATTCCTGTAGCTGGTCGAGTATATGCTGATAGGTCACTGCCCAATACCGTGCCCAGCCTTCCACTTCGCGCCCTTGCTCCCAGGCGCTACTGATGGCCTGGCTGGCCTGCGAGCCGCCAAAGTTGACGTGGGTCCGGTCCGGGCCGAATTCGAAATGGCCGGACATGGCCAGTTGCAGCGGTATTCGCGGGTCTTCCCGGCTGGCACGGGTAAACAGGGCCTGCTGCTTGGCCAGGGATGCCACGTGGTGTACCGGGTCGCGGACGGGGATAAGAAACTTTGCGTCCGGGAACAGGGAAAGAATGTAGCGGATGCGGGAAACATTATAGTTGCCCTTGGCCAGGTACCGTTTTGATTGGCGGACGGCCAGCAACTTGAGGATATGCTCGCGGTAAAACACATCAAATTCGCTGTTGCGTGTTTTTCCATCCAGCACGTTGCTCGATTTGACGTCATGCACGGATGGGAAGAAATACGTCCACAATACTTCTTCCACGGCCTCCGGGCTGTCATTGCTGACCTGGATGCGGTCCTTGTGGGCCCGTTCTTCAAATTCAGGCGCTTGCCTGCGGGTTTTCTGCAGCAGGTAGTTCCGCCAGTAGGGTGTCCACACGTTGGGAAAGTCACTGTAGTGGTGGCAGGTCAGGTCGGGGTGCCGTTCCAGCATCTCGGTGAGGATGGTTGTTCCGGAGCGGGGCAGGCTGGTGACGTAAACCGGGCGGTCAATACCGAGTTGATCAATTTCTTCGCGAACCGCGCTGGATTCCAGCATGGCCATCCGCCGCCAGAGGCCCTGGGTGGCGGCGAAGAACCGTGACTGCAAATACAAGCCGGTGGGAACACGGATACCGCTTCCCCGGTTGTTTGCCGGTTTTCCACTCATGGTGAGGCTTGCCAGTGCTCCCTGGCGTAGCGTGCGACTCCCTGGAGCGAATCCAGCGGAGTTTCCGGTTTGAACGAGGTGAATAACACGCCGGGAACGGCTTCGGGCGTGATGCAATGATCCCCGCTCCATTTCTTTTTGTTGTCATCGACCAGCGAGCCGGGTACACCGCCCAGCGTAGTTTGCCAGGAGGCCCTGAAACCCGGTTCGTAACCAATCACCAGGTCCGGTGCATCCTGGTTGGCGTTGCCCGGGTAAAGGACACTGCCATCAAATACTTCCCTGACCACCTGCAAACCGGTCTTTGGGTCCAGCAGGCGGGGAAGCCTGGCAATAATCTGCCGTTTGATTCGCCTGGCTTCATCTTCGGCAACTATCCCGTGGGCCTCGCGGCCGGTCCGGTTGATGAAAACACTGTTCAGTCCAAGCGCGTAAGCCCGGGTCCGGGTCCAGTCCACCGCCGTGAAGCCGACTGACGACTCCTTCTTGTTGTCTTTAAGCACCAGCAGTCCCTGGTCAGCCAGCCAGCGATTGAGGTTGACCGCCCGCCTGAAGGGCGCAAAACCATGGTCGCTGAGTACAATCAGGCGGTCACCGGTGCCCATGCGCTGCATGGTTTCACCCAGCACCCGGTCGGCTTCGGTGTAAATCCAATGAATAGCCTCGCGAGCTTCGGCATCGGTTTCTTCATACAAAGGATGTTCCGGATCGATTCCGCGGTAAAACATGTGGGCGACCCGGTCGGTCTGCACAAATACGCTTACCACGACGTCGCTGTCGTGGCGGTCGAGTGCTTCGTAGAACATATTTTCGCGTTCTTGCAGAATGGTGCGTTCCATTTCCAGGAAGGCGTGATCGGTGAGATGACCTTCGTTGAGCGACCAGGTTTCTTCCGGCATGCCTATGGTGTGATACAGGCCGAAACGTTCTGCCAAATCGCTTGCGTAATCCGGCGGTGAAGACAGCGGAACCACCGGGTTGCGGGGATCGATGTTGATGGGTGAAACATAAAGCTGCACGCGCGGATAGGTTTCGAGCAGGTAAAGCCGGACAATACCCTTTACGGATGCCGGGCCGAAATAGCTGAAGCTCACTGTGATCCAATCGGACCATTCACCCGGTGCCAGTTGAATATCCGAGTCTCCGAGCCGGACCCGGACTTTATCCCCTGCCGGGTCGAGCAGCAATTCGGCGCTCAGGGCAGGGGCTTGTGGTTTCAACGGGTGGGCGGGTCCTTCCAAAAGGGTTTCGATGTGACCCTCGCGGTTGGGTCGCATGCGCACGGCGCGGGAGCTGCTGGTTTCTGATCCTGCGATCGGCCGGGTGGAGTAGATCGTATAGGTTCCCTGTGTGCCCAGCAGGTCGGGAATACCCATGCCTGCCATCATGTGGTGGATGGGGTCGGGCGGGAAGGTGACCGGCACCCGCAGAACCGTGGAGCGGCCTCCCTGTTCTTCAACTGCACTCCAGAAGGGGGTGCCGATGCGACGGTTGATGATCTCGCCGCTGTCCAGCGGCAGTTCCATGCCGAACAGCGAGAGGAAATCCTGCGGCGGAATGGATTTGGAAATCGAAAAAGCCGGGAGCAGTGTTTCCGGGTCGCGGCGCAGGAAATCATAAATTCCGTGCTCGCCGGGACCGGTGCCGGTGGCAAAATCTGACCAGGCCACGGGCGACTGGGGAGGATTGCTGGTCGGCAAGGGGTGGAACTCGCCCATTGCTGCCAATTTACGGAAGT
>JAIVWI010000219.1:0-3960 GCA_048636595.1 Oceanospirillum sp.
CGAATCGGCCGCAAGCGACCTCTTACAGTTCTAATGGGAGCGTCCTTGGGCGCGATTTGTCAGAGTCGGCGAATCGGCCGCAAGCGACCTCTTACAGTTCTAATGGGAGCGCGCTTGCGCTCGATTTGTTAGAGTCGGACCATCAGCCGCAAGCGACCTCCAACATGTCATCAGAACGCTCACATACATACGCCGCCGTCGACCTGGGAAGCAATAGTTTCCACTTGCTGGTTGCCCGCCGCGAACACGGTGAACTGCGGGTTATTGACCAAATCAAGGAAATGATCCGGCTGGGCGGCGGCCTGGACCAGGACGGCAGGCTGGACCCGGCGGTCCAGGAGCGTGCCCTGGCCTGCCTGGCCCGTTTTGGACAGCGATTGCGCGGAATCCCCGCAGCTAATATCCGTGCCGTGGGGACGCAGACCTTCCGCAGACTGAAAAACGCCAATGCCTTCCTGGCGGTTGCAGAAACTGCACTGGGTTGCAGCATCGATATTATCGCCGGCCGCGAGGAAGCCCGCCTGGTCTATCTTGGCGTCACCCAGGGTGTTTCGGGTCACGAGGAACGCCGCCTGGTCATCGACATCGGCGGCGGCAGTACCGAACTGGTTATTGGAGAAGGCCTCGATCCCATCGAAATGGAGAGCCTGCAGTACGGTTGTGTTTCCTTGACCCGGCAGTTTTTCAGTGACGGAAAAATCACCAGGAAACGTTGGAAGAAGGCTGTCCGCTCGGTCATGGCCGACCTGCAGGAACTGCAAATGCGCTACCGCCAAACGGGCTGGGATTCGGCCATCGGCTCATCCGGCTCCATCAAGGCAATAGCGGAAATCTGCCGCTTACAGTCCTGGGTAGAAAAGGACATCAATATAGATGCCCTGTATTTCCTCAGGGACAAGTTGTTGAGCTTTGGATCAATTGACGCAGTTGATCTACCCGGGCTATCCGAGAGGAGGCACCCGGTCCTGGTCGGCGGACTGGTGATGTTGCTGGCCTGCTTCAAAGCGTTGCGCCTGGAAAACATGAAGGTCTCACCCTACGCGCTCCGTGAAGGCGTTCTGCATGACCTGCTGGGAAGACTGGAACAACGGGACCCAAGAGACAAAACCGTGACCGCATTCATGGCCCGCTACAGCGTGGACCAGGAACAGGTAAACCGGGTCAGGCGCGTGGCGCTTAAAGCCTGTGACAAAATCGATGACGGCATGTTCCTTCGCCCGATCCACCGGGAACTGCTGGCCTGGGCGGTCGATCTCCATGAAACCGGGCTGAGCGTGTCACACAGCCAGTACCAGGCGCATTCAGGATACCTGGTGGAAAACTCGGATATGGCCGGATTTTCGCGGCAGGAACAGCAGTTCCTGGCCGCGTTGGTGCGACACCATCGCCGGGGGGTGCCCCGGGATTTCGCAAACCAGTTACCTGCGAAAATGCACGAGCCCCTGCGTATGACCCTTTTCTGTCTGCGTTTCGCCTGCATCCTGAGCAGAACGCGGGACGATACCTCCATTCCCTCTTTTAAGCTGAGCGGAACCGATAACAGGATCACCGTGAATTTCCCGAACGACTGGAAAGCCAATCACCCGCTAACCATGACTGATCTTGAACAGGAGTCCAGGGACCTCAGAGCCATCGACCTCCAGTTCATGGTCATCAGGCCGGACCCTTAAGATCATCATGAAACCCGACCATGTACAGGGCAACAACTGGAGACCCGGAGCCTCGCGAATGGCGGTGGAAGCCAGGGCAGTTCTACTGACGGATATCCGCACATTTTTCGCGGACAGGAAAGTCATGGAGGTGGAAACGCCGGTTCTGTCTCAGGCCGGCAACAGCGACCCGAATATCCGGAATATTGCAACCGGCAGCACAGTAAAAAAGTACCTGAGGACGTCCCCGGAGTATGCAATGAAACGTCTGCTGGCATCCGGTCATCGCGACATTTATGAAATGGGGCGCGTTTTCAGAGCGGGGGAAGCCGGCCGCTACCACAATCCGGAATTCACGCTGCTGGAATGGTATCGACTCGGGTGGAATTACCTGGACCTCGCGGACGAGACGATTGAGTTGATCCGGCTTTGTGGTCACGGCCAATTTGATGACTGGCCGGTGAACCGGGTGACCTACCACGAACTTTTCCACCGTGAAACCGGCCTGGACCCACTCAATTGTGACGAATCTGACCTGGAGACTTGCGCCCTGGAGCGCGGTATACAAGCCGGCCCCATGGACCAGCAGGAGTGGCTGGACCTGGTGCTTTCCCAGGTGATTCAACCGGCCCTGCCCGGCGAAACTTTCACTGTACTGTATGAATTTCCGCCGGAACAGGCGGCGCTGGCCCGCATACGAGGCGGGGACACGCCGGTGGCGGAACGTTTCGAGATCTACCTGGGGCAAATTGAACTGGCCAATGGCTACCAGGAACTTACCGATGCCGCTGAGCAACTCAGGAGGTTCCAGCGGGAGTCGGCAATGACATCCGTCAGGGGGGAAGAATCCGTCCCGATCGATGAAAACCTGGTCTCGGCCCTGCGCCATGGACTGCCCGAATGCGCCGGCGTGGCCCTGGGCGTGGATCGTTTACTGATGTCCTGTCTGAAGCTGGACCGGATTGACAGCGTACTGGCTTTCGCTACGGATCGGGCCTGACCCGCACATTGCACAAAAGCGAACGACAGCAGTCGCTGACCCTGGTTAACGACTATACTCACGCCCTGACACACTCAGGCCGATAAACGGGAAGCAAAGTTTAATGTTGGGTTTACTGCAAAACTGGCTGTTAAGTCTTGGTATGAATGAAGCCGTGACATTATACGTTGCGGGCGGTATTGCCTTCGTGATTGTGCTTGTATTGAGCGCTTTCGCAAACTTTGTGGCAAAACGCTTCATTGTCTCAGCGCTCGCCTATGTTATCTCCAGGTCCAAAACGAAGTGGGATGATGCAATTCTGCGCCAAAGAGTCCTGAACCGGATGGCGCATCTCGCCCCGGCGCTGGTCATCTATATGCTCACGCCGATCGCGCTGAATGGCATTGATCCCCTAATCGTTTTCATCAGAAGCGCATTGTTGATTTACATGATCATCATCCTGATGCTGGTACTGGATTCCTTGCTGAACACAGCCGAGGATATTTACCAAAACTTCCGGGCGGCCAAAGAGATTCCGATCAAGGGCTTTATCCAGGTCCTGAAAATAGCCGTGTATTTCCTGGCAGCCATCTTTGTAATTTCCATACTTCTGAATAAAACCCCCGTCTATCTGCTCAGCGGGATCGGCGCACTCGCTGCAGTGATGATGCTGGTGTTCCGGGATTCAATCCTCGGCTTTGTAGCGGGTATTCAGCTGGCCGCGAACAGGATGGTATCGGTGGGCGACTGGATTGAAATGCCAAAATATGGTGCTGACGGCGATGTGCTGGAAGTGGCGCTGACCACGGTCAAAGTCCAGAACTGGGACAAAACGATTACCACCATCCCAACCTACGCGCTAATCAGTGAGTCATTCAAGAACTGGCGAGGCATGGCTGAGTCCGGTGGCCGGCGTATCAAGCGCTCGCTGAATATCGATATGAGCAGTATCCGCTTCTGTGACGAGGAAATGCTGGAGCGTTATGAAAAAATTCAGTATATCTCCGAGTACATCGAGCAAAAGAAGCAGGAACTGGAAGAATTCAACCAATTAACCAATGTCGATAACGCCAGTCTCGCCAACGGCCGGCGCATGACCAACATCGGTACATTCCGGGCTTATATTGTGGCCTACCTGCTCCACCACCCAATGATCAACAAGGACATGACCTTCCTGGTCCGGCAGCTGCCGTCAACCCAATACGGCCTGCCGATCGAAATCTATGTATTCAGCAAAGACAAGGTCTGGGCAAATTACGAAGCCATCCAGGCAGACATTTTTGACCATATCCTGGCCGTGGTGCCAGAGTTTGACCTGCGCGTTTACCAACA
>JAIVWI010000220.1:0-3941 GCA_048636595.1 Oceanospirillum sp.
TGATCGCGGATGGCGCGATTGAATTTTCCGTGTACATCAGGGAGCCGATCGAAGATCCGGCCCCACCACCGCCTCCGCCGCCACCTCCCCCACCGCCTGGCGGGCCCGACTGTCCCTGCATAGCGGGCTGGGATGCATCGGGGATGCCGCAAGACAATTTCACCTTGTGTTTCTATCAGCTGGATGGAACCCAGGAATCCACATCGGGACAAAGGGGTTCGTACTTTATTTCCGCGGCGTTCGATCCAAACAATATCTTTTTCGATCCGGCTGATCCGGGTAATTCCATTTCATATTGTGCGCTGCACGACGGCACCGACTGGACCGTGGCTGAGCCGGTAGTGAACCAGGATCAGTTCGATGACTGCGATCACTGGTTGTGGATCAATATTTGCATCTGATTTTCTGATTTCCAGTGCGGGTGGTTTACCCAATAACTGGATTGCCGTTCACTGCCCTCCTGCTTCATAATAAGCAATAGACAAACCCGGAGTGTCAGTAATTATGATCAGGATGTGCAAATCAGCAATATTTCTACTCGCCTTTCTCGTACACGGTTCGGTATTAGCCACGAATTCTGTCATGTCGGGATTCTTCGACGGCTCAGAACCTACCACGACAAATCTGCCGGGTACCTGCAGTGAAACCAGCCAGTTGGGTTACCAGCTTGTTTCCGGTGTCCAGGTATCCATGAGTGGAAGTTATACGGTTGTCGATGTCTACAATTTCCAGGGGATTGATATTTCGGCCCTGATATACCTTAATAGTTTTAATCCAAATTCGCCGGAAACCAATCTCGTAACTCCATTTGGCGTTGATGATAGTGCAGACGTCACCCTGACGGCAGGTGAACAATATGTGCTGGTCGTTCAGCACTGGTGCGCATCCCGCGACGGGGCCTGGGCGGTGAGTTTTTCCGGCCCCGGGAGTGTCTCTGCAGGAAATGTAGTTATCGTCCCGAACCACACGATGGGCAGTTTCAGCGACGCTGATCCGATGGCGGATACAAACTGTGGCAATTCCCAGTACCAGCAGAGTGATGCTGTGCAGGTGTCCCGCAACGGCTTCTATTATTACAACGATGTGTCAATCAACTTCGCAGTAGACATGTGCCTGTCCATTTACAGTGCGCCCTTTAATTCAGCCAATCCCAGCGCAAACCTGGTGGCCAGTATTGACGATGTTGGATTTGTCGAGCTGGAAACCGGCCGGAATTACTATTTTGTCGCCCAACCACTGAACACAGCAGCCACAGGTGAATTTTTCTATGTCCTGTCACCACCGGCGCCTTTCAGAATTAACACCGCCATGTCTGGAAGCTGGTTTAACCCCGAAACAACCGGGCAGGGTTTCTTTATGGATATCCTCGATAGCAGCAACCAGCTGTTCCTGGCCTGGTTTACTTACGATCTGCAAAGGCCGGATAGCAATGTCAGCGCCATGATCGGAGAGCCCGGGCACCGGTGGATGACTGCCCTTGGCCCGTTTGAAGGTGTTACTGCCGATTTGCCGATTTACTGGAATTCGGGCATGATTTTTGATTCCGCCACCCCCCCGACAGAGCAGATGCAGGACGGTGATATGACGGTCCGGTTCACTGATTGCGCCAACGGCAATGTTGAATATGACCTGGGTTCCTCCAATGTCACCGGAAATGTGCCGATTCAGCGCCTGGCCAACGATGCCGTTTCCTTGTGTAATTCATTATTCGAGGGGCCGGACAGTCCGGGGCCACTTTAGCCCGTATATTTCAAGAAGGTGGATGAATAATTTATACGTTAATGCAGGGGGTGTTTCACTTGTCCAGCTCCCGAAAATTATGGTCTGGTCCCAGAGCGGGCTAGAATGGCAGGTATGACTACTACTGATTTAAAGATTCTCGTTATTGATGACAGCCCGGTGGTCCTCAAAATCACGATGCTATTACTGCAGGATGCCGGGCACGAGGTCGAGGGACTGAACAAACCGGAGGAAGCGCTTGATCGCGTCCGCCAGATGCAGCCGGATATCGTCGTCTGCGACATCATGATGCCGGGAGTCAACGGCCTGGAAGTCCTTCGCATGATCCGCGAGGACGAGAACCTGGCGGATGTGCGCGTCATAATGGCATCGGCCAAGGCCTACGAAGCAGATCGCAACAAGGCGAAAAAGTTGGGGGCGGACGGTTATATCGTAAAACCGTTCACGATGAAAAAGTTCAATGCGATCGTTCAGTCGCTGGACTCGATGCAGCTGTCGGCCTGGGGCGTGCGCGGCACCCTGCCGGTACCGCAGGAAGGCTACATCCGCTATGGGGGCAACACCTCCTGTTATTCGCTGCAGTTCTCGCCCGAGCATCACATGGTCTTCGACGCCGGCACCGGCATCAAGAATTTCGGCAACGAGTTGCTGAAGGCCGGCATGTCGCGCATCACGGCCGACCTCTTCATCACGCACCCGCACTGGGATCACATCAACGCCTTCCCCTTCTTCACGCCGCTTTACATCCCCGGCAATGTCGTGCGTGTTCACGGCGCTGCACAGGATGATATCGGCTTTGAGCAGCTGATCCAGGCGCAGATGGATGGCACCTATTTCCCGATCACCGTACGGGAGTTCGGTGCTCGCGTAAGCTTTAATGAGATCGGTGAACAGGAGATGGAACTTGACGGCATCCGCGTGCGTTCGATGCTGCTGAAGCATCCGGGCCACTGCCTCGGCTATCGCGTTGATTACCACGGCCGCAGTTTCTGTTACATCACCGATAACGAGATTTACCCGGCGGATTCAGAGTTCGCCGACGAGGAATTCCTGGCCCACCTGGCGGACTTCTGTCGCGGAGCCAACGTACTGGTGCACGACTGTACCTACTTCGACGAGGAATACGCCACGAAGATTCACTGGGGCCACTCCTCGCTCAGCGAAGTCTGCCGCCTGGCTCACATGGCCGAGGTCGAGCGCCTGTGGATCCACCACCACGATCCCGACCAGTCGGATGACGACATCGAGCGCAAACTCGAGTTCTGCACTTCGGCGCTGAATGTGTACGGCAGCCGGACCGAACTGGTGCTGCCCAGGGAGGGTATGAGCGAGGTGGTGTGAGGCACTATGCGGCTCAGTTCAATTTTCAGCAGAATCGTAATCGCTTTTATTTTCTCTTTGCTTATTCCTGCTTGTGACCAGGCAGAAAAGCCACAAAGCGAATACCAGCCCCGGTGGCAAAAAATTGTTGACACGGATCCGCTTGACGGTTCGAAAGATGTGCAAATGTTGATGGGGACAGTTAATCGTTTACCGTCACAAAAGGACAATGTAATTCTGGTTCTGACTTGTACGCAGGGCGCCACCGACGCCTATGTCGTCTGGCGCCAGTATCTTGGCGTTTACGATCCTGAAGTGACCTGGCGCATCGGGTCTGATCCTTCTGTGACCGAAACCTGGGTTCTTTCTACGGACAATGAAGCCACCTTCTCGCCCGAGCCGGTCGAACTGATTAAACGCATGATGACCAACGATTCGTTTTTGATACAAACGACGCCGTTCGGCAGCGCTCCGGTGACGATGGCATTCAATACCGCCGGGTTAAAGGCTGAAATTACAGAGTTGCGTGAAACTTGTGGCTGGTAGGCTAACTGTAAGAGCGTCCTTGGGCGCGATATTAATTGGGTGAAAGCTGTTATTGAACCGGTCGGCCGCAAGCGACCTCTTACAGGAACGGTCGGCCCAGAGGGACCTCTTACAGTAGCGGTCGGCCCCAAGGGACCTCTTACAGTTCGTGCGCAAGCGTTTTTCTGCGGAGTTTTTGGGCCAGCCAGCTGAAGAGCTTCCGGGGCCAGTGGCGTATTACATCCAGCCAGGTGTAGATCGTTGGCAGCAGCACCAGGCTGACGAAAGTCGAGAATAACAGTCCGCCGACAATCGCCCTTGCCATCGGGAAGTACGGTGGACCGTCACCGCCGAGC
>JAIVWI010000221.1:0-3941 GCA_048636595.1 Oceanospirillum sp.
ATGATGATGACCCGGGCGATCACGGGCGATCACGCTTCGACCCCTTCAGTTCCAGCTACAATTTCTATCTCAGTGGTCCGCTGGTGGGAGCTCACAAGCACTACAATCGTGACAACCGGGGTGAATTGGTTTTGGCGAATACCGATGGGGCCGCCTATCTGGAAGCCTGCCGCCTGGTTCGTAAAAATGGCTTCTTCCGGGTCGCTCAGGATTTGCGCCAGGAAGGGTTGAACACGTTCCCGGCCAATTACCTTGATGACGAAACGGAGGTTGAACAGTACTCCGGCTATGTTACCAAGGCTGTGTCGAAGTATGAATCCTTCACGGTCGATGGGTACGAGCTGAATCCGCCCAGCCTGACAGGGACGGATGGGGTGGATCCACCCTTTATCTTCCCCGCCAGCACGTTTGCAACCGCCACGGTCTTGCCTACCGATGATGGCAGTCTCGAGCAGCAACTTCGTACTCGAGGCATATACATTGATTACATGAGCGACGAGTTGCGCGTGAAAATCAACTGCCTGGACATTGGCGGCAATAGTGATACTTGTGGAACGCCCAATATCAGTTCCGCACTGGAAATCATCCCGTTCTACGATGTTCAGCTGACCTGGCTGGCGCGCTGGAATGAATCGCCGAACAACAACCCGGTTGACGTAAGCAACAACGCAATCCAGAGCAACAATTCGCATAGCCGGGGTAAAGCCAAACTGGAGTCAGGATTCGGTTATTCAACCGTGAGTTCGAAGGTGCACAAGGGCAACCTGGGGCTGACGGGGACGGATCCGATCGATCTTCAGTACACCGATGACGAAAAAGATTATTTCCTGTATACGCTGGCTTACGATTCCAGTGGGATACCACCGTTATCGACTAACGCGATCACAGGTACCATCACTTCGGCAGTGCCCGGTATCAGGGCAGCTGATGTGGAAATCAGAGGTCTGGAAGCAGAATGTGATCGCACCAATACCGGGTATGAATGTTACCCCAATCTAGGCGCCAGCAAGCCGCAAATCAAAGTTTTCAACTATGTCAAAAACGTGAAGTTCATGCTGGGCTGCAGTGACGTGTTGGGGGCTCGAGGAGGGGAGACCGGTGGGAACACCTGGTCGATATTTTTACTGCCTCTCGTCACGACTCCGTTTGCCGATATCGTGATTATAGAGGGAAGTACTTGCCCATGATCACCACTGCAACGTTGATATCGTGATCAAGGAAGACAGTTGTTGATTTGATCAACCGGAGCACGATTCCCTCTCTCCTACCATCGTGCTTCTGATAGAATGCCGCCTCAATTGAGGCGGCTTTTTTTTGGATTACTGATAAATGAAAACCCGATTTGCTCCCAGCCCTACCGGTTTCCTGCACGTTGGCGGCGCGCGCACGGCGTTGTTCTGCTTCCTGCAGGCCCGTGCCCATGATGGCACCTTTATTCTTCGCATCGAAGACACCGATCTCGAGCGTTCGACCCCCGAGTCGGTACAGGCGATCCTGGACGGCATGGAATGGCTTGGCCTGGAATACGACGAAGGTCCTTATTACCAGACACAGCGCTTTGACCGCTACGCTGAAGTGGTGCAGCAGTTGCTGGACGAGGGCAAAGCCTACCCTTGTTATTGCAGCAAGGAGCGCATCGAGGCCATACGCGAAGAGCAGATGAAGGCCGGGGATAAACCCCGCTACGACGGCCACTGCCGCGACCTGGAAGAACCGCCGCAAGGACCGGACTTCATTTCAAAGCCGGTCGTTCGCTTCCGCAATCCCAGGCAAGGGGACGTGGTATGGGATGACCTGGTGCGCGGGCAAATCAGCATTTCCAATAATGAGCTGGACGACCTGGTGATTGCCCGGCCTGATGGTTCACCGACCTATAATTTCACCGTTGTGGTCGATGACATGGACATGGAAATCACGCAGGTAATCCGCGGTGACGACCACATCAACAACACACCCCGCCAGATCAATATTTACCGCGCGCTGGGTGCAGATCATCCGCAATTCGCCCACGTGCCGATGATCCTCGGCGATGACGGGGCCCGGCTCAGCAAACGCCATGGCGCCGTAGGCGTGATGCAATACCGCGATGATGGTTACCTGCCGCAGGCATTGCTGAATTACCTGGTCCGGCTGGGCTGGTCACACGGTGACCAGGAAGTGTTCAGCCTGGATGAGATGATCGAAAAGTTCGACATCCGGGACGTCAACCGCAAGGCTGCGGCTTTCGATACCAGCAAACTGGACTGGCTGAACCAGCAATACCTGAAAAACCTGCCAGCCGATGAGGTGGCTGCACAGCTGCTGTGGCAATTCGAACAAGCCGGCCTGGCCCCTGAAAACGGCCCACCGCTGACCGACCTGGTCAGTGTGCAGGCAGATCGCGTCAAAACCCTCAGGGAAATGACCGAACAGAGCCGCGTTTTCTATGAAAATTTTAACCAGTTTGATCCCGGAGCCGCGAAGAAACACTTAAGGCCTGTGGCAGAACAGCCCCTGCGAGCCATCGGCAGCCGGCTTGCGGACCTCGCCATCTGGGAGCCTGAACGCCTGGATGAAGTCGTGCGCCTGACTGCGGAAGAACTGGAAGTGGGTATGGGCAAGATTGCCCAGCCCCTGAGAGTCGCCCTGACCGGCACCGCCGTATCACCCTCTATCGACAAAACGCTCTGGCTCACCGGCCGCGACCGCAGTCTGGTCCGCATAAGCCGCGCCCTGGAATACGTCCTGATCCGCGCCGCGGCCCAGTGAATTTTTATGTCGAAAGTTGAACGTCTTTATCATTTGCATAACATTCTGAAACAGCGGCGGACACCCATTTTGCGGCAGGACCTGATGGAGCGTTTGGAGTGCTCGCAGGCGACCCTGTATCGCCTGGTGAGCGAGTTGCGGGATTTCCTGGGAGCGCCGATCGAGCAGGACCCGGATACCCGGGGTTTCTACTACGATCGCAGTTATGATCAGCCGTTCGAGCTTCCCGGTATCTGGATCAGCCCGGGGGAGCTGCAGGCGCTGCTGACGGCCCGCCAGGTGCTGGGCAATGTGCAGCCCGGCTTGCTTGAAGGAGAACTGGAGTCCCTGCAGGGGCGGATCACTTCCCTGTTGCAGCAAAAAGGCGTGGAGCCGGAAATGGGTGATTCACGAATTCATATCCAACACGTGGCGGGCAGGGCGGTGCCCGCGCGTATGTTCCAGGATGTACTGGCCGCGCTCTTTCAGCGTCAGCGACTGAAGATCCGCTACCACGGCCGTCGGCGTGACGAAGAGAGCGAGCGCGTCGTATCGCCGCAACGCCTCACGCAGTACCGCAATTCCTGGTACCTCGATGCCTGGTGTCACAAAGCGGAAGGCCTGCGCAGTTTTGCACTCGAGCGGGTTCGTGAACAGACCCTGTTGGCCGAGCCGGCCCGGGAGGTCAGCCCGGAAGAGCTGACGGGGCATTTTGACCAGTCGTACGGCATTTTTTCCGGACCGGCCGAGAACCTGGCCGAGTTGCGCTTCACCCCGGAAATGGCGCGTTGGATCGCAGAGGAAAACTGGCACCCCGACCAGCAGGGCAGCTTCGAGGCCGATGGCTCCTGGCTGCTGAAACTACCGTTCAGCAGCTCGCGTGAACTGATCATGGACATACTGCGCTACGGAGCAGATGTCGAGGTGCTGGCGCCGGACTTTCTGCGCGAAGCCGTAGCAGAAGCCGCCCGCCAAACGGCAAAGTTATACAGCTAACGTAAGAAGCCGATTGTATTGTAAGAGCGTCCTTGGGCGCGACCATTCCAGAGCCTGTCGGCCGCAAAGCTTCCGCGTCCTCGGCAATTGCTCCTGCATTGCTCTACTACCGTCCGTCCATGGACATATGCTCACGCCCCTCACCTACGTCCATGTAGGCGAGCAACCTCTTACAGCAACGCGCAAAGCGTTCTCTGCAATGCCTTCTCATGCTTTGA
>JAIVWI010000222.1:0-3897 GCA_048636595.1 Oceanospirillum sp.
GCGTTGTCCACCGGATAGTTGGTCCGGCTTGTGGTGAATGCGATCTTCCAGGCCGACGGAGGCCAGCATGTCGCGGGCCCGCTTGCGCATTTCAGGTCTTTTGTATTTTCCACTGGCGCGCAGACCAAGCTCCACGTTCTGAACTGCGGTCAGTGCACCCAGCAGATTGTGCTGCTGGAATATAAACCCGATCTGCTTGCGTACTTTTTCCAGTGTTTTCGGTCTTGCATCCCTCAATTCTTCACCCAGAATCTGAACACTGCCTTCCTGGGCAGATCGCAAAGCGCCGACCAGGGTCAGCATGGTTGTTTTACCGGATCCGGAGGGGCCGGTGACGATCACGATCTCGCCGGCCTGGATTTCGGTTGAAACATCAAACAGGATCTGTTTTTTCAGCTCGCCCTTGCCGAAAGAATGGTTCAGCCCGCTGACACGAATGGGGGCTTCCCTGGCCATCAGAATACATCTGCCGGATCGAGCCGGCGTACTTTGCGCACCGCCAGCAGGCCGGAAAAAGCGCACATGGCGAGTGTCATCAGGAATACGGTCAACGCACGCTCCTGGGTGAGGTACAGGGGCAGGTTGGTGGCTTCTGCCGCTTTGCCGTACAACCAGTAAACAACGGCGACACCGGGGAGGTATCCCAGGACAGCGAGAATCGCGGCTTGTTGCAGCACGATGCCCGAGACAAAGCTGTTTTTGTAGCCCATGGCCCGCAGCGTTCCGTATTCATTGAGGTGCTCGGATACATCGGCAAACAGGATCTGGTAGACAATGATGGCGCCCACTACGAAGCCCATGATGGCGCCGAAAGCAAATATGTAACCAATCGGCGTGGCGCCGCTCCAGTAGTCTTTTTCCCGCTGGACGAATTGCTGCCGGGTCATCACCAGCACATCGTCCGGCAAATATTCCGCCAGTCCGTTACGGACGAAGTCAGGATCTTCACCTTCCTGCAGGCGGATCAGACCCAGTTGAATTTCATTGCGGGGCCGGTCCGGAAACAGGCGCAGCCAGTTGTCGTCACTGGTGATGAGGGTGCCGTCAATACCGAAGGAAGTCCCCATTTTGAACAATCCGACGACTTCGATTTCACGGTCATTGACCTCGGTTACGACGGCCTCGCCGGTATCGATGGTCTCGGCTACCGGCCCGTATTCCGGCCGGGCCGCCCGGTCAAACAGGACGACATCCTGCCGGATCAGCGCGGAGCTTACTTCCCGGTAGTCGTCTCGATCCAGAAAAGGTTTGCTGGGGTTGACGCCAATGGTTTGAATACTGCGGCGCATATTGTTCCATGGGTTCTTCCATACGGAAGGGAAGATATAAACGGGTGTCACGTCTTCCACGCCTTCGAAAGCCAGCGATTGGTACAGGCGGCGAATGGAAAATGGTTGTGGCCGGACGATGAAAACACTGTCGGGACTGAACAATGCGATGTCGTAATCCAGGCGCTCATGGAAACGAACGGCACTCTCGAACAGGGCGGAGCGAAATCCCAGTTGCATCATGATTAGCAACACTGCAAATGCAATGCCAGACAGGGCCACCAGCAGGCGCAGCGGTTTGTGCCTTAACTGCAGCCAGCCCAGGGGCATCGTCATAATTTGAGTACCGGACTGTTCAAGGCTGAATAACGACCTCAACCTGCAGGTTGGTCAGTCCGGCAACCGGGCCTGAGTCATCCAGCAGGATTTTGACTTCGATGATACGGGCGTTCTTGCGGGCCGCGGGATCGGTTCCGATTTCGTCCTGTTTTTCCACTTTCTGGCGAATGAATTTCACGCTGCCGGTGAGGGATTCTTCCAGCGCCGCGCTGCTGACTGTGGCCTTTTGCCCGACATGCACGTGACGAATATCGGTCTCGTAAACCTCCGCTATGGCGTACATACGGTTTACATTGCCCAGTTCCAGCACGCCATCGTGGCCGATTATTTCCCCCGGCCTGGCATTGACTTTAAGTACGCGGCCATCAATCGGAGCATACAGGTAGGCTCGCTCGAGTTCCGCCTCGACCCACGTCAGGCTGGCGCGGGCCACTTCGATTCCGGCGTCCGCAGCCAGGACCGCGGTCCGTCCTGCGTTACAGGAAGCGGCTTTGGCTTCCGCTTCGCCTCTGGCGCTTTGAGCTTCTTCCTCTCCCGCCACGCCCTGGGCATGCAGGCGTTCTCTGCGTTCTGCTTCCTGCAGGGCTACATTTGCCCGCACGCAGGCTTCTTGCGCCGTGCTGCGTGCCGCCTCAGCCTCGCGCAAACTGAGCTGGAGCCTGGCCCGGATTTCAGCAACCCTGGCTTTCAATACCGGTGTGGCGCCGGTTGTGCCCAGCAACTGGCCCTTGCTGACATCGTCACCTTCATTGACGGTTAAGGTTGCCAGGACGGCCCAGGTAATAGACTCGGGAGTAGATGGCGCGGTGATGTGGATAATGCCATTTTCGGGCTCCAGGCGGCCCAGGGCCGATACCGCACGTGCATTTTTGTCCTGGGCCAGTACACCGGAGCCTGGGGCAATTCCCAGGACGAGCAACGCCAGGACGACAAGCCAGCGGCCGGCATTCCTGTTTGAATAATAAGGCAGTCGGGATGAAACACCGATTCTCATTGCTGGATTCTCCTTCCAGGACTTTATATTTATTGTCTTTCGATTATCACCGTGTGACCCGATCACACTGCGTTTCTTTCACTCTATATCAGGATAGCAGGAATGGCCTGCGATATACTCCAAATCATGATAACCGGCAAAAACAAACTGGTGGAAAGGCGTTTGTGCGTGGCGCCCATGATGGACTGGACGGACCGGCATTGCCGCTATTTTCACCGCATCCTGGCGCCATCAGCGGTGTTGTACACCGAGATGGTCACGACCGGAGCTGTGCTGCATGGTGACCGGGAGCGCCTGCTGGGGTTTAATGAAGAGGAACACCCTCTGGCGCTGCAGTTGGGTGGCAGCGATCCGGCTGACCTGGCCGAATGCGCCCGCATCGCGCAAGCCCGTGGATTTGATGAAGTTAACCTGAACGTGGGATGCCCCTCCGACCGGGTGCAACGCGGGCGTTTCGGCGCCTGCCTGATGCTGGAACCCGGCCTGGTGCGGGACTGCGTAGCCGCGATGAAGGATGCTGTCGATATCCCGGTGACAGTCAAGACCCGGCTCGGGGTAGACCAGCAGGACAGTTACGGCTATTTCAGTGATTTCGTCAACGAGGTGTCCGGCTCTGGTTGCAGCGTTTTCATTATCCATGCACGTAAAGCCTGGCTGTCCGGTGTCAGTCCGAAAGAAAACCGTGAAATACCGGAACTGCGTTATGACTGGGCTTATCAACTCAAAGCCGAGCGGCCTGATCTGCAAATCGTACTTAATGGCGGGGTGACGACAATCTTGGATGTCAAACACCACCTGCAAAAACTCGATGGTGTAATGATTGGCCGTGCGGCTTACCAGGACCCCTGGTTTCTCGCTGAGTGCCATAGCGAATTGTATGGTTCCACCGGGGTAGCCGATCGGGAAAGCGCGGTGCTGCTTATGAGTGAATACGCCAGGCGGCAGGTCGGGCAGGGTGTGCCGGTCAAGAATATCAGCCGTCATATGCTCGGGCTTTTTCACGGTCTGCCCGGCGCCAGGCGCTGGCGCCGGTTCATCAGTGAAAATGCCCACCGGGATGCCGCCAATGACCGCTTGCTGTTGCAGGCGCTCGAGGCCATGAAGGCCTCTTTACGGCCTGGTGACCGCCATGTGGCTAGTGCTCTGTCAAGCCTAAATTGATGGGTTCAGCGAGTCGTGAAGTGGTTGGGCGCAAGGCACGTCTCGCCGGCAATGGCTGGTCCTTGCCCAGAGGCGTAACACCGCGAACGACCGCTTCACGGCACGCCCGAAGGGAGCTACCCAGATGCTCCAATA
>JAIVWI010000223.1:0-3827 GCA_048636595.1 Oceanospirillum sp.
CTTTCGGCCGCAAGCGACCTCTTACAGGAGGATTAGCGGTCATCTCCGCGCAGACGCTGAACTTCCTCCTGCAGCCGGGCTGCAGTAACCTCCTGCGGTGGGATCGGGGCCCCGATTCTCAGTTCGATCTTTGCCCACAACTTGTATGGCCTTCGCTTTAGCAAGGGGTCACGGCGGCTGAACAGGGAGCCCCACAAATAGCACAGGGCCACCGGCACGACGTCTACGGGTTTTTCGCTGATGATCTTGTCGACGCCTGGCTTGAACTGCTGGATGGCGCCGTCACCGGTAATGCCGCCTTCGGGGAAAATGCCCAGCACGTCACCGGAGTCCAGCACCTGGTGAATGCGGCGGTAGGCCTGGTCCAGGATTTCCGGGTCTTCTGCACGGCTGGCAATGGGGATGGCCTTGCCGGTGCGGAATATGAAGTTCAATACCGGGATCCGGAAGATTTTGTAATACATCACAAATCTCACCGGGCGGCGGATGATTCCGCCGATGATAAGCGGGTCGGCGAAACTGACGTGGTTACTGGCCACGATCACCGGGCCTTCCTCAGGGATATTGTCGATGCCTTTCACGCTGACACGGTAAATTGTGTGAATCAGAATCCACACCAGGAACCGCATCAGGAACTCGGGTACCAGCGTAAAGATATAAACCGCTACTACTGCGTTCAGTATTGCCGTTATCAGGAACAACTCAGGAATCGATAAGCCTGCCGGACCCAGCACCAGCATGGCCATCACCGCGGCGGTCACCATGAACAGGGCGTTGAGGATGTTAAGGCCGGCGATCACGCGTGAGCGATGATCGGGAGACGACCGCTGTTGCACCAGGGCATAGAGTGGAACGATGTAGAAACCGCCGAATATGCCAATCAGCATCAGGTCCACGCTGATCCGCAAGTTGGCGCCATTGAAGAGGAAATCCAGCGCACTGACATCGATGCCGGGACTGGCCGGCGAGGCGAAATACAGGTCCAGGCCGAACAGGGTGAGTCCGATGGCGCCAAAAGGAACCAGCCCGATTTCGACCTGCTTGCCGGAGAGTCGCTCACACAGGAGGGAACCCGTGCTGATGCCCATGATGAAAAGGGCCAGCAGCGTTGACATCAGGTTTTCATCTCCGCCGAGCACATACTGGCTGTAGGCCGGAATCTGGACCAGGAAAATCGCACCGAAAAACCAGAACCAGGAAATGCCCAGCACGCTGTTCAGAACCGTGCGGTTTTCATTGAGGAACTTCAGATTGCGGACCGTCTCGGTGAAGATGTTCCAGTTGATTTTCAGCCCGGGGCTGACGGCTTCCGCGACCGGGATTTTCATACTGAAGCGGTAACCGGCAACAGCGGTCAGCAGGCAGGCAGCACTTACCCAATAGGGCCAGCCCGCATCGATTCCGGCCAGTTGTGGTCCGGCGATGGTGCCGGCGAGTATGGCCACGAACGTACCCATTTCAATCAGTGCGTTGCCCCCTACCAGTTCTTCCCTGGCCAGGACCTGGGGCAGTATGCCGTACTTGATCGGTCCAAAAATGGTGGATTGCAGGCCCAGCAGGAACAATACAAACAGCAACAGGGGAAGGCTGTTGATCCAGAAGGCCAGGGTGGCCAGCAGCATGATGAAGATCTCGAACAGCTTGATCCGGCGAATCTGGACGGATTTTTCATACTTGTCGGCAAATTGCCCGAACAGGGCGGAAAAAAGGAAAAACGGCAGGATAAAAACCAGGGCGCTGAGGTTGACCACCTGGTGCGTATTCAAACCGGCTATCTGGCTGCCCTTGAAGACCAGCAACGCCGCCAGCGCATTCTTGAAAATATTGTCGTTGAACGCGCCCAGGCCCTGGGTCATGAAAAACGGCATGAACCGCCGCTGGCCGAACAGGCTGAATTGTGAGTGGCCCGACACGGTTCTATGCTACGGTCAGGCGATGCTGGTCAGTACACCCGCGATGGTCGCGGTCATCATGGTGGCCAGTGTGCCGCCCAGGACAGCGGTCAGACCAAGCCGAGCCAGGTCCGAACGGCGATCAGGCGCCAGCCCGCCGATACCGCCAATCTGGATGGCAATGGAAGAGAAATTGGCGAATCCACACAGTGCATAGGTTGAAATCAGCAAGGATTTTGGTAACAAACTGTCCTGGATCTCCTGGAGGTGGGCGTAGGCGACGAATTCATTGGTGATGACCTTTTCGCCAATCAGCCCGCCCACGGCTACCGCGTCCTGCCAGGGTATGCCGATGACCCAGGCCAGCGGCGAAAGGAAATAGCCGAGGATCATCGACAGGCTTACCGGCTGACCCATGACGGCTTCGAGCCCCGTGATCTGGCCAATCCAGCCCAGCGGGTAATTGACCAATGCGATCAGGGCGACAAAAGCCAACAGCATGCCACCGACATTGAGCGCCAACTTGACGCCGTCTCCCGCACCGTTTGCTGCCGCCTCAATGACATTGGTAGCGGTTTTTTCAACGTGCAGCGTTACCTTGCCCCGGGTCACGGACTCATCTACTTCCGGCTTGAGCAGCTTGGCAATCACTATGGTGGCTGGCGCGGCCATGATGCTGGCTGCAAGCAGGTGCTTGGCGTAAAAGATCCGGGCGGCCTCATCGGCGCCACCGAGCATGGTGATATAAGCGGCCAGCACTCCGCCGGCAATGGTGGCCATTCCACCCACCATCATGGTGAGCAACTCCGACTCGGTCATGCGGCTGATGTAGGGACGGACTACCAGCGGAGCCTCGGTCTGGCCGACAAAGACATTGGCTGCCACGGAAAGTGATTCGGATCCGCTGATGCGCATGACTTTCAGCATTACCCAGGCCATTGCCTGCACGACTTTCTGCATCAATCCCAGGTGGTACAGGACCGCCATCAGGGACGCGAAAAAGATAATGGTCGGCAACACCTGGAAAGCAAAGATAAAACCCAGGTTCGAAGGATCGGCAAGCGAGCCAAAAATGAAGGCGGACCCCTCCATGGCAAAGCCGATAACGGTCACAAAAATGCGGCTCAGGCCTTCAAAAAATCGTCTTCCCCCGGGAACCAGAATCACCAGGACTGCAAAAAACAGCTGCAATCCGATGCCCGAGGCCACCAGCTTCCAGTCCACCTCCTTGCGGTTGGAGGAAAATGCAAAAGCAATGCTGAGCAGTACCGCCAGCCCGAAAATCCCAAAGGCAATCGTGCCAATCATGAAGCGCTCTCCATAGAATTTATTTTTCTAATCGTTCCCGGGGCAATGTATCGGCATTGTCGGCAGCAATCAAATCTGGCAACCAGAAAATTTTGATGGGGATTGGTCAAACTCTTCCCTGAAACAACTGCTGAAATAGGCCGGAGAGGAAAACCCGACGCGTTCCGCCACCAGATTGACCGGGATTCCGTCCCGCAGCAACACCAGTGCTTTTTTCAAGCGGTATGTCCGAAGATATTGACCCGGTGTGCGGCCGGTCAGTGCTTTCAATTTGCGCTGCAGATTGCGCTCACTCATGGCCATTTTTGACGTCAGGACCTCGACCCGGAACTTCGAATCTGATAAGTGGTTTTCCAGCACCGTATCCAGCTTGGCCAGGAATGCCCGGTCTTTTTTACCTAAACCCTGACCGGAACTACCGTTATCGAAGAACCCCTCGGCAAACTTGTTCCTGAGGGTTTCCCGCGCATCCAGAATATTCCCGATGCGTAGCAGCAGTTCTTCGTCATCGAACGGCTTCGCCAGGTAATCATCGACTTTTTCCCTCAGCCCCATTAGTCGGCTGTCCTGGTCGCCGCGAGCCGTCAACATAATGATGGGAATGTGGCTCGACCGCTCGTCCGACTT
>JAIVWI010000224.1:0-3769 GCA_048636595.1 Oceanospirillum sp.
GCTGTTTGCAGGACACGCTCAAGACATCCCTGTGCGCTAATCGGCTGTTCCCGACAGCCCGATTGTCCTGCAAACAGCCAGCCGATCCCTCCCTGATACGCCGAGTAAAAAAGTGGCCTGCCCCCGCCTTAATGAATGTGGGATCAGGTACAATCACTCTTTCAGATTGATTAATTGAAGCTGGCCCCATTTCATGCCCACACCGTTCGTTCATCTGCACTTACATTCTGAATTCTCGCTGGTCGACGGCACGGTTCGAATCAAACCCCTGATTGAAAAGGCCCTCGAACTGGGCATGCCGGCGATTGCAATCACTGATCAGCACAACCTGTTTGCAATGGTGAAATTCTACCGTGCGGCCGAGGCGGCCGGTATCAAACCCATTATCGGCGCTGATGTCCAGCTGCGTCACCCGGATAACCCGGACCATATTTCCCGGCTGGTGTTGTTATGCCAGGACCGCAAAGGCTACCTGAACCTGTGCGAGTTGCTGAGCCGGGGCTACACCGAAGGCCAGCATCATGGCATCCCGTACCTGCGCAATGACTGGATTGCCCGGTCCGCGGATGGTCTGATCGCCCTTTCTGCGGGGCGCGAAGGCGATATCGGGCAGGCACTTCTGAACAACCATCCGAACCGGGCACGGCAGTTGGCCGAGGACTGGATGAGGCTGTTTCCAGACCGTTTCTACGTCGAAATACAACGCAGCGGCCGGGAACAGGAACAGGCTTATGAAACGGCTGCACTGAACCTGGCATCGAAACTTGGACTGCCGGTCATCGCCAGCAACGATGTGCGATTCCTGGACAAATCCGACTTCTATGCCCACGAGGCCCGTGTGTGCATCCACGACGGCCGCCTGCTGTCGGACAAGCGCCGGGAACGCCGATATTCCGAAGAACAATATTTCAAGAGCCCTGAGGAAATGCAGGAATTATTCAGCGACCTGCCTGAGGCACTGGAAAACACAATGCATCTCGCCCAGCGCTGCAACCTCGAAATGGAGTTCGATACCTATCACCTTCCGGACTTCCCCACTCCCGATCAACTGGATGTTGAGACCTTCCTGCGCCAGGAATCAGAAGCGGGCCTGCAAGACCGGCTAAAGCAATACGCTGCAACGCTCCAGTACCCGGAAGAGGAGTATGCAGCACGTCTCGACCTGGAACTGGGCGTGATCAATTCCATGGGCTTCCCGGGTTATTTCCTGATTGTTGCCGACTTCATTCACTGGGCGAAAAAGAACGATATCCCGGTCGGGCCTGGCCGCGGCTCGGGCGCAGGCTCGCTGGTAGCCTATGCGCTGGGTATTACGGACCTGGATCCACTGGTTCACGAACTGCTGTTCGAACGCTTTCTTAACCCTGAACGCGTCTCCATGCCCGACTTCGATATCGATTTTTGCATGGAAAAACGCGACCTGGTGATCGACTACGTGGCCCGTACCTACGGCCGCGACCAGGTCAGCCAGATCATCACTTTCGGCTCCATGGCGGCCAAGGCCGTGGTGCGTGATTGCGGACGTGTGCTGGGCCATGGCTACGGCTTCGTGGACAGCATCGCCAAGCTGATCCCGATGACGCTCGGCATCACGCTGGAGCAGGCGCTGAAAGAAGAGCCCCAGCTGAAGAAACGCTTCGATGATGAAGAGGACACGCGCGCCATTATCGATCTGGCCATGTCGCTGGAAGGCCTGAAACGTAATGCGGGCAAGCACGCCGGCGGGGTGGTCATCGCACCCTCGAAGCTGACTGATTTTACGCCGCTGTTCTGCGAAGCCGGTGGCGGCAGCATCGTCACCCAGTTCGACAAGGACGACGTGGAAACCATCGGCCTGGTCAAGTTTGATTTTCTCGGCCTGCGCACGCTGACCATCATCGACTGGGCATTGAAAACCATCAATCGCCAGCGCAGCAAAACCGGCGAAGCGCCGATCCAGCTTGATCAACTTCCGATGGACGACCCGGCAGCCTTTCGTTTGCTGCAATCGTGCCAGACCACCGCTGTATTCCAGCTGGAATCACGCGGTATGAAAGACCTGATCCGCAAACTGGTGCCGGACAGCTTCGACGAGATCGTGGCGCTGGTCGCCCTGTTCCGGCCCGGCCCGCTGGAATCGGGCATGGTCGGTGATTACATCGACCGCAAACACGGCCGCTCAATGGTGGTATACCCGCATCCGGAACTCGAGCCCATTCTCAAACCCACCTACGGCGTGATCCTCTACCAGGAACAGGTGATGCAGATTGCGCAGGTTCTGGGCGGTTATACCCTGGGCGCAGCCGATATTCTGCGCCGCGCCATGGGCAAAAAAGACCCGGCGGAAATGGCCAGACAACGCCTGGTTTTTGTCGAGGGGGCGATAAAACGGGCCGTGGATGAAGACCTCGCCAACCTGATTTTTGACCAGATGGAGACTTTTGCCGGTTACGGATTCAACAAGTCTCACTCTGCGGCTTACGCCCTTATTGCCTACCAGACCGCGTGGCTGAAGGTACACCACCAGGCTGCTTTCATGGCGGCGGTACTGTCATCGGACATGGACACTACCGACAAGGTGGATGACTTCATCCATGAATGCAGGGACCTGGGGCTGACGGTGTTGCCGCCGGACATCAACACCTCTCACCATGCTTTTACTATGCAGGATGATTCCACCATCTGCTACGGCCTGGGAGCGCTCAAGGGTGTGGGGCACGCCGCCATCGACATTATTGAAAACGAACGCGAAGCCCATGGCGTGTACAAGGATCTGGCTGATTTTTGTACCCGCATGGACCTGCAAAAGGTCAACCGAAGGGCCATGGACGTGCTGATTCGTTCCGGTTCAATGGATACGCTGGACCCCGATCAAAATCGCGCTCGGATGCTGCATGAACTACCCGAAGCGCTGCAGGCGGCCGAGCAATCCCAGCGTGACCGGGAATCGGGGCAAAGTGACATGTTTGGCAGCGTGGGGCCTGGCGGTGCGGGAGGCGGGGGTGATTTGCAACCATCGCATACCATCGAGCACCTGGCCATCAGCCCCTGGACACGGTTACAGGGCCTGCAAGGGGAGCGGGACACCCTCGGACTGTACCTGACCGGCCACCCGGTTGAACTGCAGATGCGGGATCTGTCGCACTTCACCACCTGTAAATTGGGAGATATCGAGGCCAGGATGCCTGATGAAGCAAAAGGCAAGCGTCGCGGTACGCCCATGGTGCTGGCCGGGCTGGTCCGCGCCATAAGACGCCGGGGCAGCCGCGGTGGATTCGTGTCCATCGAGGATCACAGCGGGCGGGTGGAAGTTGCCCTGTTCGACGAAGCCTGGTCGCTTTATGCCGACATGATGAACAAGGATGAGATCATTGTGATCGAAGGCCGCGTATCCACCAATGATTTTTCCGGCGGATTCCGCATGACCGCGCAGAAAGTCATGACGCTGTCTGACGCCAAGAGCCGTTTCGCCCGCGGTATCCAGGTTTCCCTGCGCGGCCCGGATGAGGACATCTGCGCCGCACTGCAATCCACTTTCCTGCCCTACCAAAACGGTTCCGGCCTGGTCTGGCTGGACTATTCCAACGCCCGCGCCCGCGCCCGCCTTGAGCTGAGTGAAGAGTTTGGTGTAAAAGCCTGCGCGGAACTGGTGGCGGCACTGGGTGACCTGGAAACAGTCAGCGATGCACGTTTGATTTATTGATGTAAGAGCCCGCCGTTCGGCGGGCTCGATTCAATAGCCTGGATTGGGGTTTTAAGGAGAAGTATGTTGTGTGCAACTGCCGTCACC
>JAIVWI010000225.1:0-3735 GCA_048636595.1 Oceanospirillum sp.
CGTCCTTGGGCGCGCCCATACCAGAGCTTTTCGGCCGCAAGCGACCTCTTACTGTAAGAGCGTCCTTGGGCGCGCCCCGGCTTTCGCCTGCAAACGGCCTCGTACATTATTATTGGCCCATTGCCAGCTTTTCTGGCTTGGTTGCTTCCGGCGTAGCCAGGCTGCCAGCCAGCGAAACCAGTTGCAGAAATTCTCCCCGGTAGCCAAATGGATCTTCTCCCCGGGAGCGGCTTGCAAGTTGGCGTATGTCAGCGTAGCTGTAGTCGCCCAGGTGCTTGCCTCCGCGCAGCTTCTGCCCGTAAGCCGCCACGGCAGCTGCGAAACGGAAATCATCGCTGCTGTGGCCGGCACGATCCTGAATTTCACCGGCCCGGATGGGTGTTTCAATCAATTTTGAATGATCCTCGCCCGGTAGCTTGTAGCGGATTCGCAGGTGAGCCAGTTCGTCTGCATAGCGGGGTGGCTCATCTTGTCCCCGTTCTGCTTTTCCAGTAGATGAAGAGCCGTAGCGATGTGGCGGAAGGCGCTGGAAGTCCGCGCCCACCAGGCTGATTTCGTAAAGTGCGGTGACCGTGTGGCCGGCGCCGATTTCACCTGCGTCCACCTGGTCGTTGTTGAAATCCTCTTCGTTCAATACGCGGTTCTCGTACCCGATCAGCCGGTATTCTGAAACGGTTTGCGGATTGAATTCAACCTGGATTTTCACATCTTTGGCGATGGTCATCAGCGTTGAGGTCATTTCCTCGGAAAGCACTTTTTGGGCTTCGCTCAAGCGGTCGATGTAGGCATGGTTGCCGTTGCCGGCATCAGCGAGCTGCTCCATCAAGTGGTCGTTGTAGTTACCGCTGCCGAAGCCCAGCGTGGTCAGGGCGATACCGGATTTGCGCTGGCGTTCTATCATGTCCTTGAGTTCTTCAGTGCTGGCCACGCCAACGTTGAAATCACCGTCGGTTGCCAGGATCACGCGGTTGACGCCATTGGGTTTGAAATTCTGCCGCGCCAGCTGATAGGCCAGTTGGATGCCGGCAGCGCCATTGGTAGAGCCACCCGCCTCGAGTTGCTGCAGAGCGGCCAGTATGGTGGCATCCTGGTTGCCGGCCACCGAGTCCAGCACCACGCCGGAGGCCCCTGCGTAGACCACCATGCTGATGGTGTCGTTGGCATCCAGTTTTCGCGTCAGCATCGACAGTGCCTGTTTCAGCAGTGGCAATTTGTCGGCTGACTGCATGGAGCCGGAAACGTCCACCAGGAACACAAGGTTGGAAGAGGGCAAGGCCTCGGGTGGTACTTCGTAACCATGGATTCCGATGCGAATCAGGTGTGTGGCTGTGTTCCAGGGCGTACGGGCAATTTCCAGATTCACACTGAAGGGCTGCCCGGATTCTCCCGGCGTCTCGTAGCCGTAATCGAAGTAATTGATAAACTCCTCAACACGTACAGAGTCTTCTGGAGGCAGCTGGCCCTGGCTGACCCAGCGGCGCATATTCGAATAGGCGCCGGTGTCCACGTCTATGGAAAATGTGGATACCGGAACATCGGTAACCCGCAGGGTTTGCTGGTCATCCGGGTGCACGTACTGTTCACGATACAGGCGTTCGGACGGCATGCGAATTGAGTCCATTTGCAAGCTGGGCTGAGAAGCGGGCAGAGCCTGGGCAATGCCGACCAACGACCGCTTTATTTCGTAAGAGGCAATTTCCCCTTTCCCCCTGGAAAGATCAGCCTTTGCAGGGGATGCTGCTTGATTGAGGCTGATTTCATCGTGCTCTGTCAGAGCGGGTGATTCGGAAGGGCGGAATCGCTCCTCTTCTGAATCCGACAGAATGATAGCGCTGGAAACCGTGTCGACCATGCTGTCATCGCTGTGGTCGGACTTTTCCGACGCACAGCCTGCGGCCAGGGCAATCATGATTGAAAAAGCGAGTGTGTTGAGTTTTTGAGTCCGGGTTTTCATATAGCCTCCTGTTGAGTTGTATTGATGTAACGCACGAGGAGGTGAAAAGGGGTTAACGTTGAAGGGGGGTGGGTAAAAAATAACTGTAAGAGGTCGCTTGCGGCCGAAAAATACCCTTCCTGAGTTCAATTTCCCTGTACCAACCGGGGCCAGGTTCCAGAACCTGACCCCATCTTTGCCATCTTTGAAAGGTGGCTAACTAACTTTCGTCCGAGTCCAGCGTTTGATCGGTGACTTTGTCTACGGTGCTGAGAAGGCGGCCGTCGCTGAGTTGGGTTGAGATGGGTTCTCCGGGCTGTGCCTGGCTGACGCTGCTGATTACTTTCCCGGTTTGTGCCGAAGTTATGACGGCATAACCGCGACCGATGGTATTCAGGGGACTCACGGCATTCAGGGTGCGGGCCAGGTCACGTAGTGTCTGTTGGCGTTGATTTAGAATATAATTGATTTGCTTATCAATAGAATGACGTATATTTCTAACTTTAATTCTCAGATCATGCAGGCGCCGGCCGGGATGCTGGTTGTACAGGCGTGTGCCCAGGTTTGCCAAAAGTGATTCGCGTTCCTTCAACTGGCGCTGAAAGCTTCTGGTCAGCGCCTTTTGCAGCGCATCAAGGTGCCTGGTTTGTTCACTTAAGCGGGTTGCGGGGTGGCGCTGCTGGAGCCGGTGCGAAAGGTGGTCCAGCCCCTGGGTATCGCGCTGGAGGCGGTCGCGGATGAGCCGGAGTAATTGCCTTTCATTACGCGCGAATGTTTCTTTCAATGTGGCCTGGTCAGGTGTGGCCAGTTCAGCGGCGGCGGATGGAGTGGGCGCACGCTGGTCGGCGACGAAGTCACAGATGCTGAAGTCCGTTTCGTGGCCGACTGCGGAAATGACCGGAATACCTGATGCGAATACGGCCCGGGCTACCGCTTCATCATTGAAGGCGAGCAGGTCCTCGAGCGATCCACCGCCGCGTCCCACGATCAGGATTTCTGCCCAGTTCTGCTCATTGGCAGCCTGCAGGGCGTCCAGGATATCCCCTGGTGCTTCAGTACCCTGGACGGATACCGGGTAGAGGCGGACTTTTGCAACGGGCCAGCGTCGCGCCAGTACATGCAGGATATCGCGTACCGCAGCGCCGCTTGGGGAAGTCACCACGGCAATGCGCAGCGGGTAGGGTGGCAACGGCTGTTTGTGCGATGGGTCAAACAGGCCTTCGCCCTCGAGTTTCTTTTTCAGTTCCTCGAATTGACGGCGCAACAGGCCTTCACCGGCATCGCGCAGGCTGTCAACGATCAACTGGAAGTCACCCCGCGGTTCGTACAGGCTGATCCTGCCGCGGGCAAGGACTTTCATACCATTTTCCGGGCGGATGGACAGCCGGCTGGCTGATGAGCGGAAGAGGGCGCAGCGAATCTGGGCTTTGTTATCCTTCAGCGTGAAATAAAGATGGCCGGAAGCAGGTTTTGAGAGATTGGAAATTTCGGCTTCCAGCAGGATGCGTGGGAAGCCCATCTCGATGTGCAAGCGGACCTCGCGGTTCAGCTCGCTCGGTGTGTAGATGTACTCGCTGGTATTACCGTCGGTGGCCATATGCAGATGATAAACTCTGTACTGAAAAATATCGCTTTCATTCGCCCCTTTTCTTTTACCAGTCACTCGGTAGAGGAACACATTTAAGAGAGAGTATTTATGCATCGTAAATTCTTGAATGTCATCATTGCCGGATTGGTTCCCTTGTTATCTCTTGTACTTACGGGCTGCCAGCCCGAAGCCGAACAGGCCTCGGAATCCGATT
>JAIVWI010000226.1:0-3673 GCA_048636595.1 Oceanospirillum sp.
CCGGGTGAGAGCCTGTCCGTGATCGCGCGCCGCTATCGCGTGTCCGTGAAGGACCTTCAGCGCTGGAACAACATATCCGACCCCCGCAAGCTCAGGGCCGGAAAAACCATCACTGTATACCACAGCTCTAAGCAGGCCCCGGCCAAAAGCGGCACGGTACAGTACGTCGTGCAACGGGGTGATTCACTGTGGACCATAGCCCGCAAACACAAGGTCAAGGTCAACGACATCAAAAGCTGGAACGGCCTCGGCAACAACACCGTGATCCAGCCCGGCCAGTCCATCAAGATCATTCAATAAGGAACCCCACACCTATGTTCCACACTCTCTGGTTTCGTGCCGGTTTGCTTACTATCGTAGCGGCGGGCTGGTTCAATACTGCACTGGCGCTTGAATTGAACGGCGAAGCCATCCAGGGCGGGCTGATCTTTGGCTTGACGCAGCCCGGTAACCAGGTCTTCCTTGGCGAGACTGAGGTCATGGTTTCCGGCGAGGGGAAGTTCCTTATCGGTTTCGGCCGCGATGAAACAGGTGAATATTTGCTACGCGTGAAAGGGGGACAGGATGGCGGGGAAGTTGTGACGCTGAATGTTATTCCGCGGGAATACAACATTGAAAAAGTGGACGGGCTTCCACCCAAAACCGTCACTCCCGATCCCGCGGCAGCAAAACGCATCGCTGAAGAAGGGGCCATGGTCTCTTCCGCACGTTCCCGCCGCGATTCGCGGACAGACTATGCGCAAGGGTTCGCCTGGCCTGCACAGGGCCGCATCAGCGGAGTTTACGGCAGCCAGCGCATTCTCAACGGAGAACCCCGCCGTCCCCACTACGGCCTGGACATTGCAGCGCCGGCGGGCAGCCCGGTGTATGCGCCCGCCGCCGGAATCGTAACTCTGAACCACCCCGACATGTATTTCTCCGGGGGCACCCTGATTCTGGATCACGGTCAGGGCCTGTCTTCAACTTTTCTGCACCTCAGCAAGATCCTGGTCGAGGCAGGTACAACGGTGCAACAAGGCGACCTGATTGCAGAAATTGGCTCCACCGGCCGGGCCTCAGGCCCGCATCTGGACTGGCGCATGAACTGGCTGAACCGCCGGGTGGACCCGCAGTTACTGATGAAAGGCGCTCCGCAACAAATCCTGGTAGAGCCGGGTTCGGAGTAAGTCCCTTACCCCGGCAATAGTAGAATTGGGAGCTACTTGGTTTTGGACAGCTCCAGGCGCACCGGGGCGCCCGCTCCGGCGACGTAGCCGCCTTCCAGGCCCTTGGTGACTACCGATACGGCGTTGTGCGGGTGGAGGCTTTCGTAGTGCGTACAGCGCGCCCAGTAGTCGAGGATGCGTTCGTCGCTGTTGAGTGCGGTCTGAATGCGGCGGCCGGCGTCTTCGCAGAACATCAGGTTGGCGCCGTTCAACAAGGCAAAAGCCTGCTCATCCTCGCGCTTGACGGTAGCCTGCACCGGCGTCTTGAGTGAATTTTCAATTTCGTCAATCAATTCCACAATCGGGAACATTTCGAAAGAGGGCGTCAGCCGCACGCGAACTTCCGCAGCGCTGCGCTGGCTGTGCGGCGTGGCGAGGATTCCTTCCTCACTGCCCAGCCATTCGTGAATTTTGCTGAAATCAACTTTGTCGTGCCCGAAGAAATCCTGGCGGAATTTGTCCTGGATCATCTGGCGTGACAGGGCTGCTGAACAGGGACAGGTACTGGAATATAAAATTTCCAGTCCCATTTCCAGGCTGAACTCCTGGCCTTCAAGAATCCCGATCATCGAGACCGGATAACGCCGCCAGCCTTCGTTGTCGCTCTCGAGCGCCGGGCGGCGGGTAATGTAATCAAAATCAACCCGGATCAGCGCCCGGTCGCTGAGGCCTTCATGGGAATCCAGGAAAGAACACAACAACTGCCGCAGGGTGCAGGGGTTGAGTGGCCGTTCGCCAAAACCCTGGTCCAGGTGCAGGTAGAGCCGGGACATATGAATGCCCCGGACATCAGGATCGATCAGGTTCACATAGGCTGTAACCAGTGCCGTTGACTGGATCAGGCCACCTGCATCATCCTCGATGCGGACCGGCATCTCAATCTCGTTCATGCCCACCCATGCCAGCTTACCGGCCACCTCGGCCTTGGCATCGTTGGCAATGTCGGGCATTTCCCGCAGCAATACGCTTTCAAGAGGCGTCATATTTGTCTCCGCACCTGAAAAGTAAAATATCGGTCCCGCCAGACCGGCATTCAAGTTCATTTTACACGTTTTTATAACTGGTCGGGGCGAGAGGATTCGAACCTCCGACCCCTGCAACCCCATTGCAGTGCGCTACCAGACTGCGCCACGCCCCGACATTTTGAATACCCCGCCGGTGGTCTCCAAAATGAGACGCGGGCGAGACGCGGGATTTTACCCTAATAATCAGTTCCGGAATAGCCCACAAGGGTTCTGGATGGTTAAACTTCAGCGTTTGAGGACGTGAAGTACCTCTTCCAGTTCCATGCGGACCTGGCGGATGATCTGCTGACTGCGATTAACATCATCGCGGGCCTCGTCACCTTCGAGCATCTGGCGGGCTCCGCCGATGGTAAAGCCCTGCTCGTACAGCAGGCTCCGGATCTGACGAATCATCATGACATCACCGCGTTGGTAATAACGGCGGTTACCCCGGCGTTTGACCGGTTTGAGTTGCTCGAATTCCTGTTCCCAATAGCGCAGCACGTGCGGCTTCACACCGCAAAGTTCACTGACCTCGCCTATTGTAAAATAACGTTTCGCCGGAATCGGCGGAAGATCTCGGTCAATCCCCGGATCCAACATAAGCTTCTACCCTTGCACGTAGTTTTTGACCAGGACGGAAGGTCACTACACGACGTGCTGTAATCGGAATTTCTTCCCCCGTCTTGGGATTTCTACCCGGTCTTGGATTCTTATCTCGCAACTGAAAATTACCGAACCCTGAAAGCTTGACGTTTTCGCCGCCTTCAAGTGCTGTCTTAATCGCCTCGAAATATGCATCCACAAATTCCTTGGCTTCCCTTTTATTCAGTCCGACCTCATCAAACAGGCGATCGGCAATATCTGCCTTTGTAAGCGACATTTTTATCCTCTCAACTGGGCACCCAGCCGTTTTTCCAAATCTGAAACCACTGTTTCAATCAAAGGATCAACGTCTTCGTCTTTTAGAGTGCTGGAAACGTTCTTAAAAATCAAGCCTATAGCAAGACTTTTGTAACCTTTTTTTAAATTATCGTCCTGATACTCATCAAATACAAGCACTTTTTCCAATAAAGAACCGGCGGCGGAGGTGATGCAGTTCTTAACCTCCTGGTATGTTACATCATTTTGCAACAGTACCGCTATATCACGACGAATCGATGGAAAACGCGAAACGGGTTTCGCGTATGGAACTTCTCTGGATAGCAGCTCATTCAGGTCCAGCTCAAAGGCATAGACACTCTTTTTAATTTCCAGTGCTTTAAGCACTTTTGGATGGACTGCTCCACACCAACCAATTTTTTTATTTTTCAATGAGATAACAGCACTTGCTCCGGGATGCATCCACGACAGGTCTCCGGCCTCGAACGAGGGCTGTTCAGCATCACCGCGCAGTGAAAACAAGCGCTCTACATCACCCTTGATGTCATGGAAATCCATGGCGCGAGCAGGTACAGCCCATTG
>JAIVWI010000227.1:0-3673 GCA_048636595.1 Oceanospirillum sp.
CCCTTACTCCGAACTAGACAGGCCCCCGGGATTACGTAAGGCAGCGTCATGGGTTAAGATGCGCGTCTGCTATTTAAAGGAAGACATATGACATTGCAAACTCTCTACAGCGCCGGCCGCCCAATCCTGGCCGCAGCAATCATCACCCTTTTGCTGGCTGCCTGCGCGCAAACCTCGGTGGTGGACAACTGGAAGACCGATAAGCCGGTGAACAACAAGCCGGACAAGGTCGCTGTCATGGCTGTCCTGCCTGATGGGCTGACACGCAAAGCGGTTGAAATCGATATCGCCAAGATCTTGCTGGCAAAGGGAACGCCTGCCGTGCCCGCCAGCAACATCCCCGGTTTGAGCGGTGGAATCCGGGGTGAGATTGACCCGGACGTTGCCGTTGAGCTGCTCAAGTCCCAGAACGTAGACGGTATTGTCGTGTTGTTCTACTCTGGGGGCGGCAGGTCGGAGGGTTATATTCGCTCCGACTACTGGGCCGAGCATATCGGGAGTGGTATGGGATATAGCTGGGGCCGGCCCTATTTCACCGGTTTCACCGATGTTTATACCATTCACCAGGGCCCTGGCTGGGCTGATTACAGGATGTCGGCCCTTGTCGAGTCCAGTTACTATGATATTGAGACCCAAGAGCCAATCTGGCGTATTGTGACCGAGACGAAGGATCTGGAACATGCCGACGCCGCAGCGGATATCGCGAAGAAGATCGCCTCGCAGATGAAATCGGCCGGCCTGAATTGATTTTTGCGATCGCCAGGCCTGCTGTAAGAGCCCGCTTGCGGGCGAAATATCATGGCTGGAAGAGTCGCCCGCAAGCGGGCTCTTACAGTTAGTGGTTTAAATAGTGCTGAACAAACACGGCAAGCTGGAAGCATCACTTGTCGCAGGTCTGGATAAGCTGCTCGGCAAGGAGGCTGATCCGGAGCAGGTCCGGCAATTGCTTTCCTACCTGGAGTTGTTGGTTCAGTGGAATGCAAGCTACAGCCTGACCGCGGTCCGGGATCCACTTGAAATGGTTTCACGCCACCTGCTGGACTCGCTTTCAGTACTGCCCTGGGTTCACGGTGAACACTTGCTTGACGCCGGCACAGGCGCCGGTTTGCCGGGTATTCCGCTGGCTATCATGCAGCCGGAGCTGACGGTCACATTACTGGACAGCACGGGCAAAAAAATCCGCTTTCTGGGCCACGTCAAGCGTCGCTTGAACCTGGAGAATATTCAGCCTGTGCAGGCGCGACTCGAGTCGTGGCAAGCTGAACAAATGCCCACTTGCATCATCAGCAGGGCTTTTTCAAAATTAACCGCATTTGTTGAAGCTTCACGGCATCTTGCGGGCAGGGACACGATGCTCCTGGCTATGAAAGGAAAGTATCCTGAAACCGAACTGGATACCTTGCCGGACTGGATCCAGGTTCACTCGGTCGAAAAACTTCACGTGCCGGGATTGCAAGAGGACCGTCACCTCGTCATTATGTCCGTCAACCTATCAAGCTGAGTAAATGACCCGAATGGCAGCCCGTATCATAGCTGTAGCGAACCAGAAGGGGGGTGTAGGCAAGACAACCACCTGTGTCAACCTGGCGGCCGCTTTTGCCAGCATGAATTACCCGGTTGCCCTGCTGGACCTGGACCCACAGGGCAATGCCACGACCGGCTGCGGCATCGATCCGCGCAAGTTGATGGTTTCCGCCTGTGAAGTTTTACTCGGCGAGCGCAGCGTGGAGGAAACCTTTCTTCAACCCGAGGGCCTGAAATTCGACCTTCTGCCGTCCAATGGCGACCTCACTGCTGCGGAAGTTTTCCTTCTCCAGCAGGAAGAGCGTGAATTTGCCTTGAAGCGGGCACTCGAGCCTGTGCAGGCGCATTATGATTGGATTTTCATCGACTGTCCGCCGTCGCTGAACATGTTGACTCTGAATGCCCTGGCTGCGGCAGATAGCGTGTTGATCCCGATGCAGTGCGAGTACTATGCCCTGGAAGGTCTGACCGCACTGTTGAATACCATCGAGCAGATCCGTTCCAGCATAAACCCGAATCTCGAAATCGAGGGTTTGCTGCGCACCATGTATGATGGCCGGAACAATCTCGCCATTGCTGTATCGGACCAATTGTTCGAGAATTTTGGAGACCGCGTTTACCGGACATTGATTCCCCGCAACATTCGAGTCGCCGAGGCGCCCAGCTACGGGCTGCCCGTCTTGTTGTACGATCCGCAATCCAAGGGCGCAGTGGCTCACCTGGCGCTGGCAGGTGAGATGCTGCGCCGTTATGAAAAGAAAGAAACTGCTTAACAAATTTGCTTGAAGAAATTGCCGGCGGAAATTACTTAGGGAAACTGCCTGGGGAAAGAAAGATGACTGTAAGAAAAAAGCCTGCACTTGGACGCAATCTCAGCTCCATGCTAAGCCAGACAACCTTGAGGCATGTCACGGAGGCCGCGTCAAGCGAGGAACTCAGGCGGCTTCCACTGGATGTCATTCACCCCGGGCGTTATCAGCCGCGGTCGGTTTTTGATGAAGATAAACTGGAAGAGCTGGCCAACTCCATCAGGGCGCAGGGAGTAGTCCAGCCCATCGTGGTCCGGGCAATGGGCGACGGTGAGTTCGAACTGATTGCCGGTGAACGCCGCTGGCGGGCGGCCCAACTGGCCGAAATCGATGCCATACCGGCGGTCGTGTGGGATGTCACCGACGAAGTGGCGGTTGCGATGTCGCTGATTGAGAACATCCAGCGCGAAGATCTGAATCCGCTGGAAGAAGCAACGGCACTGCGCCGCCTGATCGATGACTTCCAGATGACGCACCAGGAAGCCGGAGATGCGGTTGGCCGCTCACGTTCTGCGGTCTCCAATCTTTTGCGTTTACTGGAATTATCAAAGGACGTTCGAGAACTGGTAGATGCAAGACACCTGGAAATGGGCCATGCGCGCGCCCTGTTAACCCTTGAGCCATCGCTGCAGGCGCAGGCCGCACGTGAAGTGGTTAGCAAACAGCTATCCGTGCGTGAAACCGAACGGCTGGTCCGGCGCCTGAAGAATCCTCCGGTTCGAAAAACACAACAACTTGACCCTGATATCCAACACCTGCAGGACAGACTGTCTGAAAAACTCTGCGCCCGTGTAAAGCTAACGCACAACGCTAAAGGCAAGGGCAAAATGGTCATTGCCTATAATTCGACAGATGAGTTCGAAGGAATCCTCGAACAACTGGGCTTAAATTCCGATTGAGTCACTTAGGAAATACTCTTCTGTAAGAATCCACAAACCCCAGCCGGGATGCGGGTATCTCCCTCCTGGGACCGTGAGCCGACAGGACGTCGGCGACCGAGCGGCCCAAGGACGGGTTTAAAGCGTGTCCCAGGAGGGAGATAACCGTGTCGCGGCGGTCAGTTAGCACTGGTCTTATAGAATCAATCTTTATATGGATTGACCAAGGTCAAATTCAAGCAGCAAATTTACCGCTATGATGCTAGCTGTCTCAAATTCAACCATTTGAAGGTACACAATATGCAAGCTTATCCCCATCATTATCTCGCCACTGCAACCGGTGGAAACCAGGGCAGTGTCATCGTAAGCGGCGAAGGCTTGCCGGACCTGGATACGGCATCTCCGCCACAGTTTGGCGGGCCAGAGGGTATCTGGTCACCGGAAACCATGTTGTCGGCCACT
>JAIVWI010000228.1:0-3656 GCA_048636595.1 Oceanospirillum sp.
GCACGCGGAACACGATCATGCGTTCCGGCTCCACCAAACGTTCAATGATTTTTGCCTCTACATATTCGGGGTGGTTTTCGAGCACCGGGCCCAGAGAACCCAGGACTTCTTCCACTGCCTGGTGGAACTCGTCTTCACCGCGGTTTTTTGCCCGTACCATGGCTAACACTGATTCGAGATATTGGTTCATTTTAGCTTCCTTTTATACCAGTTGAACATGCTTGGTATTGTAAAGGATACGCACTCCGGATTAACCAGAAACCGGTGATTTTGAGCGTCTTTTACTGAAACACTTGATCATAATCATTTCCGGGCCTGGTTTGCAAAAACAGGGTGTAAGAGGTCGCTCGCGGCCGATCATAAGAGCTTCTGTTGAGGTTGCGCGCAATGTTTCAGAACTATTCGGCCGCAAGCGACCTCTTACAGTTTGGCCGCAAGTGGGATGTCACTAAGTCAGGATTTTCATCTCAACGCCCGGGAGCGAGGCGGCGTAGGCGGCTCCCATTAGCAACGAGGGTGTGTAGTAACCACCTTCCACGTCGTTCTCAAGCAAGTGCAGGACAATCCCCAGGGCAGCAGTAACCGTCAGGTCATATCCGTTGGGGGCGGTCATGGTAGCGGAAAGGGTTCTGCCGTCCGCGGTGGTGACCTCACCCCAGAGTTCTGACCGGGCTTTTTCCCGCTTCGCGCCACTGGGGCCACTTACTCGGTTTTCGATCCGTTTCTTCAAAAATGACTGGACAAAACCCAGGCCCAACAACGGCTTCAACCATCTCATGCGTCGCATTTTTGCAATCGTACCCGGGGGTACAGCCATGTAAACCTCGATGTCAGGAATGCCTGTGCTGATGAAGGCAGTGTAAACATCACCCCACGGTATCGTCATTGCGCTGCGATCAGCATGGGCAAAGGGAATCGTGCGGGATTTCCAGGCGAGCGGGACTTCAAGCAGTTTTCCATCCCGCCGCACTCGCCCGCCCTTCCCCAGGCCTTCCACGCTGGTCTTGGCGGTACCCGGACTTGGCCCGCCTCCCGCCTCGAAAGCCAATACCAGCTTTATCGCCGCCGGAAGGGCTTCAACCAGGCTGGCGGCCAGGCAATCAGAGGGCACCACGTCAAAACCGACACCCGGAATGAGCACGATATCTGTGCGCCGGGCCTTGTCGGCCTGCAGGTGGGCATTCTCAAATACTGAAATTTCGCCGGTAATATCCAGGTAGTGAGCGCCTGCCGCCAGGCAAGCCTCGATCATGGGCTGGCTGGTAACGGAAAACGGGCCGGCACAATGCAGAACAAGCTTGCAGCCTTCAACACCCCTGAGCACTGCCTGCGGATCATCCAGGCTGAACACCCGGCTTTCCAGGCCCAGTTCAGCGGCCAATGCGGATACTATTTTTTCATTGCGGCCGGCAAGAATCGGATGAAGACCCTGCCGTGCGGCTTCCCGGGCCATCAATTTCCCGGTGTAGCCATTGGCGCCGTAGATTATCCAGTCCATTAGAAAAGACTGCCTTGCTGGCGAGCATCAAACGGTTTTTCTTTTTTACCGGCTTTCTTCTTGTCGTCCAAAGCATTCGGTGCAGATTGTTGTGCCGGCTCGGGCACGGGAGTTGGTTGCTTGGCAGTCTGCTCTGCTGGTTCCGGCCCCGCATGACTTACTGCCTCACCGGTAACTGTCTCAGCATAGTCCAGTTTTTCAGCTGCGACCCTGACCGGATCCGGCCGCGTTACCAGCGCCAGCAATTTTCCAACATTGCAGTGTGATTCCAGACCGTGGCGCAGGGACTTGCGCTTATTGAGCCGGTAGCGGTTGCAGCGGCCGTGCTTGCTGACGGTAATAAAACCTGCGTCCTGCATGTCCCTCACGATTTTCTGGACTGCACGTTCGGTGATGCCAACCTCGAATGCAACGTCTCTCAACCTGGCTTCATTATTGCGGGACAGGCAGACCAAAACATGGCCGTAGTTGCTGAAAAAAGTCCAATCACCCATCATCCTCTCACTTGTGCGGACTGCACCCAATCCATACTATGAACGTCATACCATGCCTTTTATCTATGAATTATATTTCGTGTTTAATATTTCTTCAATTCTAACATCATGACGAAAGCCGGGCCCCAATGATTAAAACAGCATCAAAACACGCAGTCAGAAGCCTTCAGGAATTCCTCAAACTGGAAGCGGCTGGCGGCATCCTGCTGGTTGGCGCCACTGTGGTCGCGCTCCTGGCGGCCAATATCCCGATAGCGCAGGAAGCGTACGAGTGGTTTCTCGCACTGCAACTAACCGTCACACTGGGCGGGCAAGGCATCGACAAACCGCTGTTGCTGTGGATCAACGATGCACTGATGGTTCTGTTTTTCATGCTGGTTGGCCTTGAACTCAAACGCGAAGTGGTTGAAGGTCAACTGTCACGGCTGGACCAGGTCTTGCTGCCAGCACTGGCGGCACTGGGCGGGCTGGTTGTACCCGCCGCAATTTTCTGGTGGATCAACCAGGACTTTGTATCGGAAAAAAACGGCTGGGCGATTCCCACGGCTACCGATATCGCGTTCGCGCTGGCCGTGCTGACGCTGATGGGTTCACGTGTACCCGTTGCATTGAAAATTTTTCTCACCACCATTGCCATCATCGATGACATCGCCGCCATCGTGATTATCGCTATTTTTTACACTAGTGACCTGGGCGTCCTGTCGCTGGTCCTGGCCGGATTGGGCGTGATCGGCCTGGCGATACTCAACCGGATGAAGGTGATGGCCCTGGCCCCGTATATGCTGATCGGACTCTTCATCTGGTTTTGCGTATTGAAATCCGGAGTTCACGCAACGCTGGCCGGAGTGGTCGTGGCCGCGTTCATCCCCCTGAAAGCGGATGATGATAATTCGCCTGCTCGTCGCCTGGAACACACATTACACCCCTGGGTCGCATTCGCGGTCCTTCCCATCTTCGCTTTTGCCAATGCCGGCGTGCCATTCCTGGGCGTGACTAAAGAGCAGTTAACCGGTAGCGTACCGGTCGGCATAATCCTCGGGCTGTTTGCTGGCAAGCAAATCGGCGTGTTCGGCATGGTCGCCCTGGCGCGTCTGTCTGGCCTTGCAAAGTTACCGGCCGGCACAACCTGGGGCCAGGTGTATGGCGTAGCCGTGTTGTGCGGCATCGGCTTCACCATGAGCCTGTTTATCGGTACGCTGGCATTCGAACACGGAAATTTTGATCTGCTGGGAGGGGTTAAAATAGGGGTTCTTCTGGGCTCACTCCTTTCCGCGGCCTGGGGCTTGCTGGTCCTGCATTTAGTCCTGCCGAAACGGAAGAAGCCCTAGCGGTGAATTCCATAAGCGTTGTTTCCAACAGGTAAGCAATCCCTCATGCTCGCGCCTTTCAGGAGCAAACCTTGTTCGTGAGCAACGCAGTGCCAGGGGAGAGATCGGCTAGCTGTTTGCAGGACACGCTCAAGACGTCCCTGTGCGCTAATCGGCTGTTCCCGACAGCCCGATTGTCCTGCAAACAGCTAGCCGATCTCTCCTTCGGTCGCATCTCTCACCAGGGATGTCCCACCTGGATGTACCAGTTCCAGTCTTCGTTCCCCTTTGCAACATCCAGGCCCATCCACACATTCTGTGCCTCAATTACCTTGAATCGGGCGCCTACGCCGATGT
>JAIVWI010000229.1:0-3595 GCA_048636595.1 Oceanospirillum sp.
CCCTGAACCTCTGAACCTCTGAACCCTGAACCTCTGAACCCTGAACCTCTGAACCCTGAACCCGTGAACGGTTACCATCCGGCAAAGGGCTGCCGTGAACTCACCAGCCTGTAAAGCACGGCGGTTTCCACAGCGCGGCTGAGTTCCTTGGTGTCGGTTCCGTTTTTGAGTTCCACCTTGCGGGCCTCGAGCGTGTCTGCCGAGAGCTCGACCTTCGCTTCCGAATCCTCGTAAACGAACATGCCGTCGGATTCTGTCAGGGTGGCGGGTTCGCCACCGAACATGGCTTCCATGCGCCCGGGCCCGGCGAGGTGGAAGCCCTCACCGTAAGCTTCGAGACTCGCGCGCGTCAAGTGCATTTTGCACTTATCCTTGTAAGGCGCGCCGCTGGTGGGGCAGAAGGTGTCGCAGTTGCCGCATTCGTTACAAAAGTCGGCAATGTTGACGATCTGGTAAGATTGGCCGATCTCAACCTTGCCCAGGGTCTCCACCACCGTGCCATCGCCTTTTTTTTCGGCACGCTGCAGCGGGTAGGAGACGGGTTCGGCGCGCAGGGCAACATTGGCCCTGTTGGGGCAGACGGAGACGCAGACATTGCAGACCAGGTCACACTGTAGACAGCGGGAGGCTTCATCCATTGCGTCGGCCTCGGTCAGCGTCTTGACGTACAGCTCGAAATTAAGTCGCTCTTGCGGCCCGAGTTCGGGCATTTCGGGACCAAAGACGCGACGGGCCTGCCTGATGCCAAGGTCGGTCAGGTTGGGCCGGCGCCGGTCCTCGGGTGCCGGCCGGGTCCTGGGCGCGTGACCGGCCTTTTTCATGATGGACTCGGCGGCGCGGCGACCGTCGCCGATGGCGTTGACCAGGGAGGAAGCGCCGCGGATGGCGTCACCGCCGGCGAACAGGCCCTCCAGTTGAGTTTCCATGCTGTCCTTGTCCACGGTCAGTTCGCCGCCGGGCAGAAAATCCAGTACCACGCGCTGGCCGATGGCCGTAATTACCGTGTCAACATTCAATTCAAATTCGGAACCATCAATTTTGATCGGTCGGGGACGACCGCTGGCATCTTTTTCACCCAGCTCCATCTTGAAACACACGTTGGACTTCACCCGGCCATCTTCCACTAACATACATTCCGGCTGAGTGAGTTCATTCAGCTTAATACCTTCATCTATCGCCGCCTGCACCTCCTCGGGATCGGAAGGCATTTCCTCGCGCGTGCGGCGGTAGATGATACTTACTTCCCCATCTTCTCCCAGCAATCGCTTGGCGGTGCGCGCGACATCCATGGCTGAATTACCGCCACCGACCACCGCCACCTTCTTTCCCAGATCAGGCTTTTGGCCTTGACGCACCGCGCTCAGAAAGCTCAATTGATCTATGACACCTGCGGCATCTTCGCCGGGAACGCCCAGTTCGATACTTTCCTGGGCGCCTATGGCGATGTAAACATAATCGTGAGATTTGCGCAGGTCTTCGAACGCCTGTTTGTCGATGCGCACGCCGGTGTGCAGCCTGACCCCCAGGGCGATGATGGCGTCGATGTCCCGGGACAGGCTGCCATCGTCCAGACGGAAAACCGGGATGCCGTCGGCGGCCATACCGCCGGCGAATTCCTTGGTCTCGTATATGTCCACCTCGAAACCTTCCAGGGCCAGAAAGTAGGCGCAGGACAGACCGGTGGGACCGGCGCCGATGACGGCAACTTTCCTGCCGTTGGCCGGCGCCGGGGTCAGGGCAAGGCCCCTGGCCTGGTTTTGGGCAATAAACCGCTTGATCTCCCGGATCATGAGCGGAGAATCATAGTTCAGGCGGGTGCATTTGTACTGACACAGATGATCGCAGACCATGCCCTGGACGTTGGGGAACGGGTTGGTGGCCAGGATGATCTTGTAGGCGTTTTCGAAGTCGCCCTTGGCGGTAAATTCAAGATAGCGCGGAATGTCCTGCCCCGTGCTGCAGGCGGTAACACAGGGCGCGCCGGCGCAGTCGAAGCGCGGCAGATTCCGCCCGGTTTTGATGTTTTCAAAGGGGAACTTCTCCTTGGCGTAGCGACCGTTTTCGACAATCTCTGCGGCATAGGTTTTCAGGTTGGCAAGCCTTGCAGCGGCTTCGCTCTCGATGCCTGCGCGGGCCAGCATCAGGCTTTTTAGAGAATCGGCGCCGGCCTTCTTCATGGCGCCGGCAATGCGCTCCAGGTACTGAGACAGGCGGCCGTAGCCGCCGGGTTTGAGCACATCGGAACAGACGGTCACCGGCCTGAGGCCGCAGCTCAGGGTGTCGACGATGTTGAAGCAATCAACACCCGCAGAAAAGGAAATGTCCAGCACTCCTTTGAACTCCTCCTGGAGTCTGGCGGCCAGGTTGATGCTGATGGGATGCAGCGCGCGGCCGCTCATGTAGATCATGCCTTCGTTTTTGGGCAGGTTCTGTTCGATGTTGGAGGTCTCCAGGGTGTTGGTCAACTTCAGGCTGAACTCGATCCCTTTGTCGCGGGCGGCATCCAGCATCGCACCGATCAAGGCAACACCGTCGTCGTACTTGAGATCATGCCCGAAAGCCTCGTCCGGGACCTCGGTTTTGAAACCGAGTCGGTGGTTGAGGATATTGCGCAGGCGTTCGGCGCCAAGCAGGGTCGGGTTCAGTTTGATGGTGGTATGAAAACCGCGCTCCTCGACAAAGTAACGACCGATTTTCTCGACTTCCTCCGGCGGACAGCCGTGCATGGTGGACACGGTGATGTTGTCGGACATGGTGCCGGGGATGCTCAGTTCTTTCACACGCGGATAGAACGCGGCAATGCGCTCGATCTTTTCAGCCAGCTCGGCGGAGCAGTCGCTCATGTGGTCGAAAAAATGTTGCACCGTGGGGCTTTTGATGCCCTCGAGATTATAGCCGGCGCTCATGTTGAAGATAAAGCCCGGCTCCCTGGAAGCGCCCCATCCCAGCTTGTCCCGCAGGATATAGATAAGAATGAAGGCGTTAAGATACTCGTTGAAGGACTGGTCGAGCTTTAGCTCCTGGGACCATTCACAGTTGTATCCCTCGTCGGTCATGTCGATGCAGGGCTTGGTCACTTCCAGCTCGTCCAGCACCTGGATGGTCTTCAGCTCGATGTAGCGCGCGCCGCACAGCCAGGCCGCGATGATATTCTGGGCCAGCTGGGTGTGCGGACCGGCGGCCACGCCAAGCGGGGTTTCCAGCATTTGCCCGTAGCGGCGCATGCGAAAAGGATCGCTCGCTGCGGGCTCGAAGAAGAGTCCCCTCGGAATGCCGAAAATTTCGTTTCTCTGTTCAAGATCGGAAAGTATCCACTTGAGCAGTACGTCCACATCAGTGCAAAAAAATTTATCTTTTTCCATTATTACCCCCCTAAAAGGAATGACTATTGTCGAATGACGAATGACGAATGACGAATGATGGAATCGCTTCGCTCTGCCTTTTTATATGAATTAAAATCGATAGAATACCTTAATTCGACATTCGTCATTAGTCATTCAATATTTTTCTGCCTTAAGCTTCTTCCAGCTTCTGCCACAGCCTAAGGCCCTGTTCGCGGGCGTAGGCTAGAATTTCAGCCTCGTCCACGCTGGTG
>JAIVWI010000230.1:0-3361 GCA_048636595.1 Oceanospirillum sp.
GATTAAATGTGTTGGCCCTTTGTGCTGCGATGCACATTACATCCAGTGTGTTCATCAACGACGACGAACGCGGCCTGCACCAGGATTATGACGACTGGCTGGAGGAACTGGCCCGCGAATTGCCCAGGGGCAGCGGCCTGGTTTGCCGGGACAGCACACCGGATGATGGCCATTCCGCCGATCCTGCATGTGACGGCACGGGGAATCTCATCGTCAAGGTGTTCTGGATGGAACTGCGTCACCAGGGTGATGAGGATGGGGGCCTCAGGCGACTGGTGGCCCGCCTGCCCCACTGATGCGTACCCCTGTCATGCAAATCCCCATGCAAATCTATACGCCAATCCATGTGCAAAAGCAGAAAGGAATGATGCTAGCGGAATTGCTGGTGGCAGCTTTGCTTTCAGCTTTTCTGGTCATGGGACTTGTACAAATCGTTTCTGCCGCCCGCAGCAGTTTCCGCCTGCAGGAAAATGAGGCGGAGGTGCAGGAAAACGGACGTCATGCAATTGCCACGCTGGGAGTGCTTATCCGCCAGGCCGGGTTCAGCCCGCAGCCCTGGAATGAGAGCTTTCAGTCGCCGGCACTGACTCCTGATACCCGGGACCGGGTGAGCAGCGAAAGCGATCGCCTTGCGCTCCGCTCCTGGTCCAACCTGAATTGTTTCGACAACCGCAACCCCATAAACGATGAATCCGGGGAACCTGCTTTCTTCATCAGGGAATACGTATTTGACTTAAATACCCGCCACGATCTGACCCACACCTGCCGATACGGACCGACAGACGCGGAATTCATCACCCAGGTTCGTCGCCAGGGATTTATCCGGAATGTTAAATCTTTCCAGGCGCTTTACGGGGAAGACCGCGACCACGACGGCAATATCGACCGGTGGGTCCGCGGCGGAGAGTGGTCGGATGAAAGCCAGGTGCTCGGGGTCAGGCTGGGACTACTCCTGGACAGCAGTGAGGTGGTTGTGGAGCAGGCTGCGCAGGATTTTTCTGTACTTGATTTCCAATACAGAACCCGTGCGGATGGCAGGCTTTACCAGTTGTTTGAATTTACCGCCGCCATCAAGGGGCGCAGCGGATGAATCAGCGGGGCGTGGCATTGATTGCCGGCCTGGCGATGCTGGCGGCCCTCAGCCTGCTGGCCCTGGTGGCCACATCGGGGATGATCCTGCAACGGCACATGGCAGCCAATTACCATGAAAATAAACTGGCCCTGGAAAATTCGGCCATTGCTTCTTCTTTTGCCACGGCGTGGCTGTTCAGCCGGGCGAATCATGAGCGCGAAGAGGACTGTACTTCGGATTGCCTTTTGCCCGTGGCCATCCACAACGTGGGTGAAATACCCGCCCAGGTGGAATACCAGAGTTCAAGCTGGTGGCAGAGTAATGGCATTGAGGTGGGCGTCAATCCGGATTCAGGGGAATCGATGGGGGACAATCCGGGAAGCGGTGCAGTTCCCCCGCTGTGGATCATGGAAGAACTGCATTTTGAGGTGGCTGAAAACACGGATGATGGAAGCCCCTTTGAAGGCGTGGGCTACTACCGCATTCTCAGTCGCGGTACCGGTACGCAAGCGGGAAAAATCGCTGTAACCGAGTCCATCGTCGCCAGGCCCTGGGGTGACGACTACGAACTGGACCTATTTCCTCCCGGCCTTGAGGCCAGCAATTTTTGTCTTCAGCTTGCCGGCATGGCTGAAGAAGATCATGACTGCGGGCCGTTGGCCTGGAGACAGCGCCGATGAAACAGGCCAATCTTCGTTCGGCTGGAATGACCCTGATCGAGATCGTCCTGGTCGTTGGCTTGCTGGCGCTGTTGCTGTCCCTTGCCATGCCCACCTACCAGGGCTATCTCGTACGCGGACACCGGGTGGAAGCGATCCGGCTGTTGCTGACGGCTGCCGCTTGCCAGGAGCGCCACCGTGCCCGCAGAGGCGCTTTTGATACAACACGCTGCTCGGGAAGTTCTGACAACGAGTTCTACCGTCTGATCATTGAACCGGAAGATCAGTCATCTTCCACTGAGTTTTTGCTGATCGCCGAACCGCTCAAACGGCAACAACACGATATTTGCGGAAGCCTCAGCCTGGACCAATCCGGCACACGGGGAATCAGCGGGCCGCAGGACAAATTACACAAATGCTGGGCGGGCCGCTGAATCCTGGACGGGTTTCCGGGTTAGGGCATCGGTACGGATTCTGGCACGGGGATGGCATATCCGCTCTGAACCGCGGGCCTTTGTGCAATCCGGACATACCAGTCGAGCACATTCGGGAATTCGGCGAGGTCGATGGTCTGGAACTCGAATCGCGAAACCCAGGGCCAGGCGGAAATGTCTGCGATGGAATATTCATCACCCACCATGTACGGTCTGTCAGAAAGCCGTTGGTCCAACACACCGTAAAGCCGCCGCGCCTCTTTCAGATAGCGCTCCTCAGAATATTCAGACTTGCCTTTATTGAAGCGGACAAAATGGTGAACCTGCCCCAGTGTCGGGCCCAGGCCGGCCATTTGCCACATCAGCCACTCCACGATTTCCCAGTACTGGCTTTTATCGCGGGGCATCAGTTTTCCGGTCTTGTCGGCGAGATAGAGCAGAATCGCAGCGGACTCCATCAAGCGGATGCCGGTTTCGTTATCCACGATGGCAGGAATCTTCTGGTTCGGGCTGATGGCCGTAAATTCCGGCTCGGCCTGATGACCCTTGAAGATGTCTATCGGGTGGACGGTATAGGGGATGCCCAACTCTTCCAGGGCAATGGAGATTTTACGGCCATTCGGTGTGGCCCACGTGTATAAATCAATCATAATTTCAAAATTAACCTTCTGTGTATTCCCGCGACCTGAGCCAGGTCAGAATGAGTCCGCATTTGTTACTCCCCGGATGGGGGTCACGCTTGAATCCGCAATTCCCTGGGAAGAGCGAACTCCATGGTTTCCAGCCTGCCGGAGATTTCCTCAGCCGCACAGCCGCCCAGTTTTTCCAGTGTGTCGGAGACCTCCTGGACCAGGCTCTCAGGTGCAGACGCTCCGGCCGTCAAACCAACGGCGTTGATCCCCTGGAACCACGTTTCCTCGATATCGTCCGCGCCGTCGATCAGGTAAGCGGCAATCCCCTGCTTCTCCGCCAATTCGCGCAAACGGTTCGAATTGGAACTATTGATCGAGCCCACGACCAGCACCAGGTCCACCTTTTGCGCCAACTCCTTCACCGCATCCTGCCGGTTCTGAGTGGCGTAACAGATGTCATCGCGTTTCGGCCCCCGGATCGCCGGGAACCGTTCCTTCAGAGTCTGGATGACGTTCTGTGCGTCGTCCACGGATAATGTCGTCTGGGTGACGTAGGCAATGTCC
>JAIVWI010000231.1:0-3347 GCA_048636595.1 Oceanospirillum sp.
TATCCAGGCTGGCAGCGGAGGCACCGAGGCTCAGGACTGGGCTGAAATGCTGCTGCGTATGTACCTGCGCTGGGCGGACCGCCGTGGGTGGAAAGCCGAGCTGATCGAAGTATCTTCGGGTGACGTGGCCGGCATCAAGAGCGCCACCATCCAGATTACAGGTGATTACGCATATGGCTGGTGCCGTACGGAAACCGGTGTTCACCGCCTGGTGCGGAAATCGCCGTTTGATTCGGGCAACCGCCGGCATACGTCTTTTGCGGCTGTTTTTGCTTCGCCGGAAGTGGATGACAACATTGAAGTGGATATGAACCCGGCTGATCTTCGTATCGATGTCTACCGGGCATCCGGCGCGGGAGGGCAACACGTCAACACGACAGATTCCGCCGTGCGCATCACGCATGTGCCGACGGGTACCGTTGTGCAGTGTCAGAACGACCGTTCCCAGCACAAGAACAAGGATCACGCACTGAAACAATTGCGTGCAAAGCTGTACGAACTGGAGATGCAGAAACTCAACGAGGAGCAGCAGAAACTGGAAGATTCCAAGTCGGACATCGGCTGGGGCAGCCAGATCCGTTCCTACGTGCTGGACCAGTCACGCATCAAAGACTTGCGTACCGGCGTGGAAGTGAGTAATACACAAGGCGTACTGGATGGCGACCTCGACCAGTTCGTGGAAGCCTCGTTGAAACAGGGATTGTAGGAATGAGTGATAAAAAAGTGAAAGACACAACACCAACGCCCGAGGTGGATGAAAACCGCCTGATAGCAGAACGCCGCGCCAAGCTGGGCACACTGCGGGAGCAGGGGATTGCTTACCCCAATGATTTTCGCAAGGACACTACGGCAGGGGTTCTGCATGAACGTTATGCAGAGTCGGATGGCGAAGAATTGCAGCAAGTCGAGGAGGTCTTCTCGGTCGCCGGGCGCATGATGGCCAAGCGCGTCATGGGAAAAATCGCATTTGTCCTCCTGCAGGACCGCAGCGGCTCAATCCAGTTGATGGTGCAGCGTGACAAGTTGCCCGAAGGCGTATTCGCGCAGTTCAAGCACTGGGACATCGGCGACATCATCGCCGCAAAAGGCCGGATTATCCGCACGCAAAAGGGTGAGTTGTCGATCCGCGCCAGCGAGCTAAGGCTGCTGTCAAAATCACTCCGCCCCTTGCCTGAGAAATACCACGGCCTGACCGACACCGAATTGCGCTACCGCCAGCGCTACGTTGACCTGATCATGAACCAGGAATCGCGTGATGTTTTCCGCACGCGCTCCAGGGTCATTACCTATATCCGTTCCTTCATGGAAGCGCCGGGCCGTGAGTTCCTGGAAGTCGAGACACCGATGATGCATCCCATTCCCGGAGGAGCGACGGCCAGGCCCTTTGTCACGCACCACAATGCCCTGGACCTGACCATGTACCTGCGTGTCGCTCCGGAGCTTTATCTCAAACGCCTGATCGTGGGGGGGCTGGGACGGGTTTATGAGATTAACCGCAGTTTCCGCAACGAGGGGGTTTCCACCCGGCATAATCCCGAATTCACGATGCTTGAGTTCTACTGGGCATACGCGAATTACCTGGATTTGTTGGACCTGACCGAAGCGATGCTGACCGGTCTGGCAGAAGCAGTTACAGGAGGGACAGCCGTCAACTACCAGGGTCAGGAAATTGATTTCAATGGCCCCTATGAGCGGCTCAGTGTCGAAGACGCCGTCAGGCGTTACAACCCCAAACTGGCCGGCGCTGACTTATGGGACGAAACACTCCTCAGGGAAGCCTGTGCAGCGCTCGATATCCACACCGAGAAGGCCTGGGGCCCGGGCAAGTTGCTAATCGAACTGTTCGAGACGACGGTGGAGGAGCAACTGGTGCAGCCAACTTTCATCACGCAATATCCGACCGAGGTTTCACCCCTGTCCCGCAGGAATGATGACAACCCGGATGTAACAGACCGCTTTGAGTTGTTTATTTGCGGGCGTGAAATTGCCAACGGCTTTTCCGAACTCAATGACCCGGAAGACCAGGCCGAGCGTTTTCGCCAGCAGATGGAAAACAAGGATGCCGGAGATTTGGAGGCCATGCACTATGACGCTGACTACATCCGTGCGCTGGAATACGGCATGCCGCCAACAGCGGGTGAAGGCATCGGCATTGATCGCCTGGTGATGATCTTTACCGATTCTCCCTCGATCAGGGATGTACTTCTGTTCCCCTATATGCGCCCGGAAGCTTGAGTCCTGCTGTTTCAGTAATTCTGCCGGTACACAATGGCGGCGATTACCTGGCCGATGCGGTTTCCAGCATACTCAGCCAGTCACTTCGCGAGCTGGAGCTCCTGCTGGTGGATGACCGCAGCGATGACGGCGCAATCGCCAAGCTGAATATTGCGGATGAGCGTTTATGCATTCTTGACAGCAAGCAGCCTGGCGTTGCCGGGGCTTTTAATTCCGGCCTGGCGCGCGCCCGGGGCAAATTTATTGCGCGCATGGACGCCGATGACCTTTCCTTGCCGGAGCGACTGGCGCAGCAGTTGGATTACCTGGAGTCCCATCCCGGCGTGGCTATCTGCGGTGGCAGGGTGGAGATTTTTTCCGAGCAAGTGCTGGGCGCCGGCAATCTCAGATACCAGGACTGGCTCAACAATTGCAGTTCCCCGGAAAAGATTCACCGGGAAATATTCATCGAAAGCCCGATTCCCAATCCCACCGCGATGTTTCGCCGGGGCGCTATTGACCAGTTGGGCGGCTACCGGAACCCGGACTGGCCCGAGGACTATGACCTGTTCCTGCGTGCGGACGCGGCGGGTATGCGCATGGGCAAGCCTGACGGCGTGGTTCTCAGATGGCGCGAGCATGGTCAGCGCCTGACCCGTACCGATCCCCGTTACGACATCGCTCGATTCCAGGCTGCCAAGGCCCATTACCTGGTTTCTCAGCGTTTGCACGACCGGTCGATCGTCATCTGGGGAGCCGGCCCTACAGGGACTCTGATGCATGATTTGCTGGAATCAGAAGGGGCAGTGATCCAGGGCTTTCTCGAGGTTCATCCCCGCAGGATAGGGGGCAGCAAGCGGGGCTTGCCGGTGTGGCCTATTGATCACGTTTCTGAGCTGAATGATGAGATCGTGTTGGTAGCGGTAGGGGCTGCCGGCGCACGGGAAGAAATTCGGGCCTACATGGTTGAGCGTGGAAAAAAAGAAGGACTTGATTACCTGTTTGTCGCCTGAGTTTTATTGCAGGGTCTCAATCCCACTGTAAGAGGTCGCTTGCGGCCGACCGCTTTAAACCACTTGCAACCATTCAACAAGCGCAGTTCGCGCCCAAGGACGCTCTTACAGTGAGAGCGC
>JAIVWI010000232.1:0-2899 GCA_048636595.1 Oceanospirillum sp.
AGCAGACCCGCTCCGGCAAAACCCTGCATGGTCATATCAAGGCGATCCAGGCGTGATTTCACTTTCAGTGGTGCGATTCCCGGCAGTCTGCGCAAACGGCCCTGGGAGCGAAAACGCCATCCCATCCGGTTAACACCAAGGATAATGAGTACACCGTCCCTGGCCAGTACGCGCACCGCCTCGTCCAGTTCTGACTCCTTCCCGTCACTGACCACGTGGTGCAGCACCACCATGCTGAACACGCTGTCCTGGAACGGCAGGCTGGCAGTCTCGCACAGGATGGGCTGATCGAAGCCCGGTTTGTTGCCCTTGTTCAGGCTGATGAACACACCAAATTCATGCGAGGCAGTGTGAAGATAATCCGGGTTCATCAGCGGCGCGGCCGCGTGATGAATTTCCAGGACATTGCCCGACAGGCCGGCTCTGCCTGCACTCCTGAACAAGCCTTCGGATAAAGCCCTCAAGTCTTCCTGCCTGGATTTTGTCTGCATTGCTGTTTTTGACACGGCTCAGGTCACTTGTACGGTTAATTTGATAAAATCCCCTTTCCCCGGCGCCATTTGTGCCGGGTAACGAAACGAGATTATTTTCACAATGCCTGCAATCAAAGTCACAGCGGTTCCTGCCTTTTCCGACAATTATATCTGGCTGATCACCACGGGTGGGAATTCCTGCGCCGTAGTGGACCCCGGAGATGCGCAACCTGTAATCGAAGTACTCCAGGAAAAAGGCCTGGAGCTGGATTACATCCTGATTACGCACCATCACCCCGATCACATTGGGGGCATGAGGCGCCTGCAGAAACTGACCGGAGCTGAAGTCTTCGGGCCGCACGATCCGCGCATCGCGGGGCAAAGCCGCATGTTTGGAGAGGACGAGACCGTCTCCCTGCCAGCGCTCAATCTGGAATTCAGGGTACTGGAAATACCCGGCCACACCAGCAGCCATATTGCCTTCTTCGGACACGGCTGTCTGTTCTGCGGCGACACCCTGTTCAGCGTGGGCTGTGGCCGCCTGTTCGAGGGCACCCCCGGGGAAATGCAGGAATCACTGGACAAACTGGCCGGCCTGCCGGAAGAAACCAAAGTGTACTGTGCGCATGAATATACGCTTTCCAACTGCCGCTTCGCCCTCGCGGTGGAGCCGGAAAATGAACAACTGATCCGCCGTACAAGGGAAGTCGAGGAACTCAGGGCTGCCGGCCTGGTTACAATTCCCAGCAATCTGGGCGAAGAACTGATGGTCAATCCATTCCTGAGGTGCCGGCAGGCATCCGTGGTTGCAGCGGCTCAAAAACGGCAACCCGGCGTGCAGGCTGGCGCCGGGACCCTGGCCGTAATCCGCGCATGGAAAGATAGTTTCTAGGCTCAGCCTGGCAAATACTTGACCCAACCGGTACAAACCGCATAATAGCGGGCGAAAGCAACATTTCGAGGAGTGTTCGTGTCTTTACGTTTTATACCAGTGCTGCTGGTCTTTTTGCTTGCAGGCTGCGCCACCACCGGCAAGGGAACGGCTGAAATCACGCAGGCCGCCCCGGAGGCCGTGCCGGAACCCGTTCCCAGTTCCACTCCCACGGTAGACGAACATCTTTTTATCCCGGATCCATCGGCCACCCCTGATGCTGGCGAAGTACACGTCCATAGCGACGTATGGGAGCGGCTGGTACACACTTTTGCACTGCCGGAATGCTCAGACCATGAATCCAGCCTGAAATGGGCGCAGTGGTATGCCGACCACCCCGAATACATGGCGCGCATATTCAAACGCGCGCAACCCTGGATTTTCTTTATCACCGAAGAGCTGGAACGGCGGCAGTTGCCCGGAGAACTGGCCCTGCTGCCGATTGTTGAATCCGCCTATGATCCTTTCGCCTACTCCAGTAGTCGCGCCCTGGGCGCCTGGCAATTCATCAGCAGCACGGGCAAACATTACGGGCTGAACCAAAACTGGTGGTACGACGGCCGGCGGGATGTCTGGGCATCAACCCATGCTGCGCTGGATTACCTGACCTACATGAACGACATGTTCGAAGGCGACTGGCTGCTGGCGCTGGCGGGTTATAACTCCGGTGAGGGCCGCGTCATGCGGCAAGTAAAGAAAAACACGCGCGCCGGCAAGCCTGCTGATTTCTGGAACCTCAAGCTGCCCCGCGAAACACGCGGTTACGTACCAAAATTACTCGGGCTGACCTGCTTGTTCGAAAACCCGGAACAGTATGATTTTGAAATTCCCGCCACCGCCGACAGGCAGGTGATCGCCAGCGTCGATCCTGGCCGCCAGACTGACCTGGTACTGGTATCGCAAATGGCCGGTGTACCGATTGACATCCTGTTCACGCTGAACCCGGGATATAACCGGTGGGCCACTTCACCGGATGGGCCTTATAGCGTGGTCTTGCCCCTCGAAGGCGCAGAGTTACTGCAAGCCAGCCTGACAAAAATTGATCCCTCCACCTTGATGAAGTGGGACCAGGTAGTGGTCGAGTCCGGCGATTCACTTTCTAAAATTGCCGCCCGCCATCACGTGCCGGTTGCCGTGTTGCGCTCCAGCAATGACATCGATGGCGACCTGATCCGGGTAGGCCAGAAATTGCGCCTGCCCCGGGATGATCAATTGCTGGTGGATCCACTCTACGCGCAAGCGGCGCTCGAGTTGCAAACCCTGCAATCGGGCCTGATCGCGACCCAGAGCGTCAGCCACCGCGTCAGGCCGGGTGAGAGCCTGTCCGTGATCGCTCGCCGCTATCGCGTGTCCGTGAAGGACCTTCAGCGCTGGAACAACATATCCGACCCCCGCAAGCTCAGGGCCGGAAAAACCATTACCGTATACCACAGCTCTACGCAGGCCCCGGCCAAAAGCGGCACGGTACAGTACGTCGTGCAACGGGGTGATTCAC
>JAIVWI010000233.1:0-2433 GCA_048636595.1 Oceanospirillum sp.
AAAGGGTCCTGGAAGAAGACCCCTTACTCCGAACGGGCTTCTGCCAACCTGCATAGGTGACTTTTTTGTTATGCTTGCCCGAAATTTTCCGCCCATCCGGAGGGAGTAAAAATACAATGCGTATCATCACATTGAATGCCAATGGCATCCGGGCGGCCGCCAGGAAAGGATTTTTCGACTGGCTGGACAAGCAGGGCGCCGACATAGTCTGCATTCAGGAAACCAAAGCCCAGCGCCACCAACTGGAAGACCCGGTATTTTCTCCACGGGGATACCACGTCTATTATCATGATGCGGAGAAGAAGGGCTACAGTGGTGTCGCCATTTACACTCGTCATGAGCCGGACCAGGTGCAGCACGGCATCGGATGGGATGTGATGGATAGCGAAGGGCGTTGGTTGCGTGTGGACCTCGGTGACCTGACGGTGGTGTCGCTCTACCTGCCCTCCGGATCCTCGAAGGAGGAACGCCAGCAGGTAAAATATCAAACCATGGATTACTTGCAGCCCTTGCTGTCGGAAATGGCGGCAGATGGCCGGCATTACGTCATTTGTGGCGATTGGAATATTGCCCACAGGAAAATTGATATAAAGAACTGGCGAGGCAATCAGAAAAATTCGGGGTTCCTGCCCGAAGAGCGTGCCTGGATGGATGAATTGTTCGGGCCTGTGGGCATGGCCGACGCCTTCCGCCATGTTGATCCGCGCGAGGAGCAATACACCTGGTGGTCGAACCGCGGCCGGGCCTGGGACAATAACACCGGGTGGCGCATCGACTACCATGTAACAACCCCCGCCCTTGCACAGAAAGCCATACGGGCAGAAATTTACAAGGACGAGCGATTCTCCGATCATGCACCCTTGATCATGGACTACGAATTCGACATCAAAGGCAGCGCTCCTGCAAAGTGATGAACCCTTGAGCACAGAACCGCGACGCAACTGGAAAGAGATCCTGCTGAACCGCAGGATGCTGGTCTGTATATTTCTCGGATTCACTTCCGGCATGCCGCTCTACGTGCTGATCCAACTGGTGCCAGCCTGGTTGCGCAGCCACGAGGTAGACCTGGCTACGATCGGGCTTTTTTCGCTGATGTCGCTGCCCTATACCTGGAAATTCCTGTGGTCGCCGCTGATGGACCGGTTTTCTCTGCCATTTCTCGGCCGGCGGCGCAGTTGGGCCCTGATTACGCAGATTGCGCTGTTTTTCGCCATTGGCATGTTGGGCCAGTTCGACCCGGCGCAATCGCTGACCGCTATTGTCGCGGTAGTGTTCACGGTGTCCCTGTTCTCGGCCAGCCAGGACATTGTGATCGACGCGTACCGAAGAGAGCTGCTGGCGGACGATGAACTCGGTACCGGCACCTCATTTTTTGTCAACGCCTATCGCCTGGCGTCACTGGTGCCAGGTTCCCTGGCGCTGATCCTGTCCGATCACCTGCCGTGGTCCGTAGTTTATTGGATCACGGCGGGTTTCATGCTGGTCGGTGTTGTGACCACGCTGGTGATCCGTGAAGTCAGCGATGACAAAATGGCGCCTCATTCACTGCGCGAAGCCGTGATCGAGCCTTTCCGCGAATTTTTTTCCCGTGACGGCGTGGGCGCAGCGCTCGCCATTCTCGCCTTCATGTTCCTGTACAAGCTGGGCGACAATATGGCCACTGCACTGGCCACGCCGTTTTACCTGGACATGGGTTTCAGCCGCACCGAGATCGGTTCCATAGCCAAGGTGGCCGCCCTGTGGTCAGTGATCGCGGGCTCTATCATCGGTGGCATCGCGATGCTGAAGCTCAGCATCAATCGCGCTTTGTGGATATTCGGGTTTGTACAGTTGACCACGATACTCGGTTTTGCATGGCTCAGCGTGGTGGGTCACAGCCCGGTGGGTTTGTTCATGGTGGTCAGCGCCGAATACCTGGGTGTTGGTCTCGGTACCGTGGCGCTGACAGCCTATATTGCCCGTGAGACCAGCCGCGCCTTTACCGCCACGCAATTCGCCCTGTTCACCAGTTTCATCGCCGTGCCCCGCACCTTTGCCAATGCCAGCACCGGTTTCCTGATCGAAGCCATGGGTTATACGCAGTTCTTCCTGCTGTGTACCGCGGTCGCAGTGCCGGGGATGCTGATGCTCATCAAGGCCGCGCCCTGGACGGATAGGTAGGAGCACCCGCGGGCTGTAAATTTTCCCCAGCCGGGTTAGCCCGCATATTGCACGAAGGCGGACTACAATATGAATAAATATGATTAAATACAGTAACTTATGATCAAAATAATTACCGTGCGAAAAGTACAGTTTGTCCTATCCGGTTTTGCAGCGCATCTGGCTTCACATTTCGGCCGATCCTTCAAAAACCATAGCTATGGCTATGCTTGTTTGAACGATCGACCATTGGACAGGAGTCCCGGTGTCGTGGAGCACATGGACGTGCGGGAA
>JAIVWI010000234.1:0-2419 GCA_048636595.1 Oceanospirillum sp.
GATATTCCCATTGAGGTAGTTGCGTAGAATAATTGATACCCAGTTGCTCCTGTGGAAGCTGTCCAAGTGATTAAACATCCAACTGTACTTTGTGAACTTTTAAGACGATCAGTTCAGTTCCTCTGAATGTATATACAGAAGTATATACTTTTTGCCATTTTTTTCAAGTTGAGAATGGACGGAAATTTATCAATAGCGCAGGAAGCTTAGAAAATTGTGACAGGAAAACGATTCTTTGCAGGCAATTTTTTTAATGAAATCTATCGTCCGCAAGCGGGCTGCTACATAATGGGTTGATGCGCAGTCAAGGCGAATCAATCGAATACGAATTCGACTTCAAACCCGAAACGGGTGAAGCCATTGATATCCTTCCCGGCCTGAAATGGCTGCGACTGCCCCTGCCCTTTCTGCTGGGACATATTAATGTATGGCTCCTGCAGGACGGCGACGGCTGGGCTATCGTCGACACCGGTATTTTCACCAATACGACACAGGAAGTCTGGGAATACGTCTTCAACCAGTACCTGGAAAATGCCCCGATCACTCGAGTGCTGGTCACCCACCTGCATCCGGACCATGTGGGCTGCGCGGGCTGGCTGTGCAAACGATTCGATATCGAGTTGTGTATGTCCCGCGAAGAGTATCTGCTGTGCCGCATCCTGGTGACCGATACCGGCTTGCCGGCGCCGGAAGAGGGTCGTCGCTTCTACCGGGCGGCCGGATTTTCCGAGGAAAACATGGACCGCTATATCGAGCTGTTTGGCGGGTTCGGCAAAGTCGTCTTTCCCCTTCCCCAGTCTTACCGCCGCCTGTACGGTGGTCTCGTATTCAACATCGGGCAATACCAGTGGCAGGTGATCACCGGAAGCGGACATTCACCAGAGCACGCCTGTCTGTATTGTCCGCAGCTGAACGTGTTGATCTCCGGAGACCAGATCCTGCCCACCATCTCATCCAATGTGAGTGTGTTTCCCACTGAACCGCTGGCGAACCCGCTGGCCGACTGGTTTGATTCGCTGCACAAACTGAAAAGCCTGCTGCCCGGCGATGTGCTGGTCCTGCCGGCTCACGGCAAACCGTTCAGGGGCGCTCATATCCGCCTGGATGAACTGATCCTCGAACACGAAACCGGCCTGGAAAAGCTGAGGAAGCTCTGCCAGGAGCCCAAACGGGCCGTCGACGTATTCACCGCACTGTTCAAAAGCAGGATCACGGACAGCAACCTGATAATGGCCACCGGTGAAGCAGTGGCGCACTTGCACTACCTTTGTTACAAGAATGAACTGGACATCAGAACGGATGAAACCGGGACCAGCTGGTACCGCACCACCCGGTCCTGAAACAAATCCAGGCTTTTTTCCCGATTATCCCTGCCCCCTTTCGATTAAGACCCCGTTCGATTACCTGTCGGACTGGTCAAACGATGGTCTTCTTTCGACAAGTCAGGGGCGCTGGGTTCCTCTAAAGTGCACCCATGCATACAGTTTCTCTCCTACCAATGTGTGCATGCCTCGGGGGCAATGGATTTGCCCCCATTCTTTTTCTGACAAAAGGCAGTCGAGATGCACAACAAACCAGCTGAAGCAAAACGAAATCCAAGAAATGAATTCCGGGAATTTGCCCTGGTCCTGGTGTTGTGTGCCGCTCTGGTGCTTACGCTCCTGTAATAACCACGTTGTCAATCCTGCGGTGCAACCTTCTACGCATGCTCGCGATGTACATGCCCACGGTGGATGAGGCTATGAATGATGGTGCCGATGATGACGGCCTGGATCATCGCAACGGCTTGTTCCCCCGCCAACGGCAAGACGCGTTCTGAGAATTCATAACCCAGGACAGTAGCGCCCGCCAAAGCAAACAGGGTCAGCCAGGCGATGCGTTTCCCAAAGGCCGGCTGCATGATCATCCATAACATCAGGCCGACACCGAAGCGGTGCAGGATAATGGCTGCGGCAAGCCCGGTGCTGGCGCCCAGTTCGCTTCCGGCCAACCCGGCACCATCGAGCAACGCGTGCAGCAACAACCCCGCCAGCGCCAGGTACAGGCTGAGCATGTGAAACGTTTCGGCGGCACGCTTGACGGTGGTTTCTAGCATGCCCGGCAAGGCATAACCGGCCAGGACCAGAACCAGGGCCATCCAGCCCAGCGGTTCGATGATTTCCGGTATCAGGAACACGCTGATGATGAGCACCAGCAGAACAACAATTGTCCGGTCAAGCGTCCTGGCAAACCATCCGCCCTGCTGGATCCACTGGTAAAGCAGCGGTCCGGCGAAAAGCATAAGCAGGGAAAGCAAAAGCAATTCAATCTCCAGGCTTGACGGCAAGGCCGCGAATCTTAACACGCCGGAGCGCAACTTCCTGTAAGAGCGTCCCCGTGCGCGACCATTCCAGAGCGGTCGGCCGCAAATGACTTCCTA
>JAIVWI010000235.1:0-2036 GCA_048636595.1 Oceanospirillum sp.
CGGCGGCCGGCGCGGGACCAATACAAACAGATTCATCCGCCATTGCAACGTGCTTGAGGTTGCGGTCCACGGTCGAATGCAGGGCTACTGTCTTGATGCCCATAGCCTGGCAGGCGCGCAAAATCCGCAGCGCAATCTCCCCGCGATTCGCAATGACAATTTTATCCAACACGGCCATTACGATTACTCAGCGAATGACGAACAAGGGTTCATCGAATTCAACCGGCTGGCCGTTTTCAACCAGGATAGCCACCACCGTGCCGGTGATTTCCGCCTCAATCTGGTTGAACATCTTCATGGCCTCGATGATGCACATGGTATCGCCTTCCTTGATCTGCTGCCCCAGGGATACGAACGCCTCTGCTTCCGGGCTGGAAGAGTCGTAAAATGTGCCGACCATGGGTGAGCGAACCAGCTCACCTTCCGGCACCTGTTCTTCCAGGCTGTCTTCTACCGGCGCCGGCGCTGCAGCGGGAACGGCTTGCATTTGTGGAATTGCGCCTGCTGGCGCCGGCCAGCCAACTGCCTGCAGTTCAGGCGATACGGGCCCGTTCATGGGCATGGCGCTGACCATCGCTCTACCACGGCTCAGACGAACAGACTCCTCACCCTCCACGATTTCAAGTTCGGTCAGGCTGGATTCTTCCAGCAACTCGATCAGTTTTTTTATCTTTCTGATATCCATACTGAGTGTAGTGTCCTATATTATGTGACGATTAAGCGGCACGAGAAGGTATTAGCTGTAAGGCGCGTCTCGAAGGGAATGGCTGGTCCTTTCCAAGAGGCGCAACGCAGCAGATGATGCCTTCTCGTTTCGCCCGCAGGGAGCCCCACAAAAGCTTCAATCCTGTGTTACAGCCTTTGTTAAGGGGGCGGCCATTAACTGCAGGCTGCGCCTTGACTTGAATCTTTTGTGGGGCTCTTAATCGCCATATAATATAGGACACTACACTGGGGAGCACGGCTGGTAATTGGCCGTAAAGAACAAAAAGGAAGGCTCATGGATTCACGAAAACAATTGATAAAAGATCTTCCCAAGGCCGAACTGCACATCCATATCGAGGGCAGCCTCGAGCCGGAAATGATGTTTGACCTGGCGCAGCGCAATGGAGTTACCTTGCCTTATGCCGATGTCGAGTCCATCCGCGCAGCTTATGATTTCGATTGCCTGCAGGATTTCCTGGACTTGTACTACCAGGGCATGTCCGTGTTGCTGACCAAACAGGATTTTTATGATCTGACCTGGGCTTACCTGCTTCGCTGCCGTGACGATAATGTCGTGCACACGGAGATTTTCTTCGATCCACAGGGCCATACTTCGCGTGGTGTCGCTTTCGAGACCGTATTCGAAGGCATCTGGTCAGCGCTCCGGGACGGTGAGCGGCAACTGGGCATCAGCAGTCGCGTGATTATGTGCTTCCTCAGGCACCTGGATCAGGATGATGCATTTGCCACGCTGGAAGAAGCCGGGCCTTTCCTGGACCGGATCGCCGGGGTCGGACTGGATTCCTCGGAAGTCGGGCATCCACCCAGTAAATTTTTCGACGTTTTTGATCGTGCCGGTGAATTCGGACTGAAGCGGGTTGCACACGCCGGAGAGGAAGGGCCACCGGAATATATCTATGAAGCACTTGACGGGCTTCGGGTGGACCGCATCGATCATGGAAACCGGTCACTGGAAGACCCGGCGCTGGTCGGGCGCCTGGCGGAACTGAAAATGCCGTTGACCGTCTGCCCGCAGTCCAATCTCCGCCTCGCTGTCGTCAGTGACATGAAGGACCACCCGATAAGAACGATGCTTGCAGCCGGCCTGATAGTCACCGTGAACTCGGACGACCCGGCCTACTTCGGTGGCTACATGAATGACAATTTCAACGCCCTGGTGGACGCAGTCGATCTGTCTGCAGATGAAATCATCAAACTGGTCAATAATAGTTTCAAAGCCTCGTTCCTGGACAAGGAATCAAAACTGCAGCATCTGGAGGCCGTGCGGCTTGTGGTGGAGGGCTAATGGAAGCTTACCTGCAGGAGTGGCT